>NZ_PSZO01000003.1 GCF_004335975.1 Mycoplasma marinum | reverse complement strand
ATGTATCTATTGATGCTAATAAAGTTCATATGCAAAATAAAGAAAAAATTATTCAAAAGACTTCAAAACTAGATGACATGATAATAAGTAAAAGTAAAATGGATGAAATTAATGATGGATTTATTTCGATTGATGAATTCAAAAATATTTTCGGAATTGATTTAAGAGAAATAAAAAACTCAAATATTAAAATTAATATTAATAAATTAAAAAATAATAGAGTAAAAATTGCAATATCACTTGAAACAAAAAATTCAACTATTTCTCCTTTTAAGATTATGAAAAATGCCATTATTGACGATAACCAATTAAATAAAGACATTTTAATGAGTATATTATCTATATTGGGTGTAATCTCAACTTTAGGATTAATATTAATAATTAGAAGAAGAATAAAAAAATAATTTTTGACTTACCAAATGGTAAGTTTTATTTTATAATTTTTTTATGAAAATAAATTCTACATACACACCTAAATTATCAATGCCTAATACCTTAAAGGCAATTTCTTTAATTAATGAAATGATGGTTGATGAATATAAGAAAAATATTGAAATGATAAAAATTGAACTTCCCGCATTTTTTAGGGAAGATTCTGATTTGCCATTACCAATAGATAATTTCACAAGAAAAATATTTTTTGATTTCGGTGATAAGTATGATATTGCTGTTTTGCCATTGCATTATGCCAATTGAAGAAGGTTAATGTTAAATAAGTTAGAAGCCAAGCCAGGATTAGCAATTCAAACTGAAGGTTATGTAATTTGAAGAGATGAAACTATTAGTAATGTAAATTCATTAGTTAGAGATGAGTTATGCTTTACATTTGTTTTAGAAAATATTAATAAAGAAGAATTCTTAAAAAAAGCCACAAAAAGATTTGTTAATATTATTGAGAAAATTGCAATTAAATTAAAAAAAATATTTGATATTGAAAATATTATTCCTAAATATTTACCCACTATTGAAACACAATTATTGGAAAATGAAATGCCAAAGTTATCTCCCGAACAAAAAGAACAAGAAATCCTCTCTGAATATTCTGGTTTTATTTTAAATAAACCGGGAGTAAGGACACTTCAAGGTAAAGTTCAACGACCTAAACCTCCTCAAATATATGATTTAAATAAACAAAATACAATAATCATTAATGATAGAGTTAATTATTTGCCCTTGCATGTTGCTGATATTTCTTTTTATGCAAGTGGTATAACATTATCAGATCAAATGAATATGTTTTCTTTAAAAGAACATATGAATTCATCTTTTTATAAGGAACTGATAGAATCACCGCAACCACAGATTATTGAAATTAAAATTCATAAATCACAACTATATATGGCATTGCTTGGTAAAGGCCATATTGGAGAAGTTCAAGCAAATGTTGAAAGTCTTAAAGTTAGAAAAAATGCTGCAAAGGATAAAATTAACTTTATTTAATTATAAATACTATTTTTTTTGTATAATTATTTTAATAATATAAAGCAATAATTTTGGAGGTTATGAACCAAATAGCTTAACGGGGTATTCACCATACGAATAAAGAAGTCCGATTGGGGTGGTACGTTGACCCCCAATATGGGCTTTTATTTTTTTAGAAAGGAAGTTGATGGAAAAAGTAGTTAAAAATTCATTGGGTTATGATTCTGATTTGTATGTATATCAGGATAAGAGTATGTTTAATTATTCAGTAGATACAATTTTACTTGGTAATTTTTTAACAATTAACTCAAGAGTAAAAAATATTTTGGAAATTGGAACGAATAACGGGGCACTCTCAATATTTGTTTCAGCTAGATCAGAAAAAATTAAAATTGATGCATTAGAAATACAAGAAAAAGCTATTAAACTTGCGGAAAAAAATATTAAATTAAATAAAAAAAGTGATCAAATAAATTTGATTCATGGCGATTTTGATGATTTTTATAGAGAACATTGTAAGAATCAAAGTCAAAAATATGATGCAATTGTATGCAATCCTCCATTTTATAAAGTGAAAGCATCACTTAAAAATAAAGGGTCTAAGGAAAAATTAATTGCAACTCATGAGCTTATGCTAACTCTTGAAGAAGTTATTAGCGGCTCTTCTAAAATAATCAAACAAAAGGGTTATCTTGCAATAGTTGAACCAACTGAAAGATTAGTTGATATACTGGTTTTGATGAGAAAATATAATTTTGAACCTAAAAGAATTCAAATGATTCATCCAAGAGAGGATCAAAAATCAAACCTTGTACTTGTTGAAGGTAGATTTCAAGTTGGGTGAGGAACACACCATTTACCAAACATATACTTGCACACACTAAACAAAGATGAACACGCATATAGAGAAGAAGTTAAGGAACTTTACAAACCAATGAAAGTAGGAGGAAGAAACAATGCCAAAAAATAAAACATTTTACATAACAACACCCATTTTTTACCCATCTGGTAAATTACATATTGGTCATGCATATACAACATCAATTGCATGGACAATCAGAAATTATAAAAAATTGCGTGGATATGATGCAAAGCTTTTAACTGGAGCAGATGAACATGGTCAAAAAATACAACAAAAAGCCTTGGAAAATAAAATATCTGAACAACAATATGTTGATAATATGTCAGGAATTTTTCAAGAACTTTGAAATAAAATTGAAATTGATTTTGATTATTATTCAAGAACAACAAATAAATCTCATGAGGAGTCAGTTCAGAAAATTTTTACAAAATTACTGAATGAAAACATTATATATAAAGGTTCTTATAAAGGTCTTTATTCAATTCAAGATGAAGAATTTTTCACTAAGACACAAGCTGATGAAAAAGAAGGAGAATATTTCCACCCAACATCTGGTCATAAATTAGAAGAAGTAGAAGAAGAATCTTATTTCTTGAAGATTTCTTTATTTTCTGATTGATTAGATAAGCAATTTGATAAACCTAATTTTGTTAGGCCAAATAAAATAATAAAAGAATTAAGAAGTAATTTTATTGAGAAAGGTTTGGAAGATCTTTCTGTAACAAGGACATCATTTTCTTGGGGTGTAAGCGTTAAAGAAGATCCTAAGCATGTTATTTATGTTTGATTGGATGCATTAACTAATTATATTAATACATTAGGTTATGCTACGGAAAATGAGGAAGAATACAATAAATATTGAGTAAATGGAGATGAAAAAGTACATTTAGTCGGTAAAGAAATAACAAGATTTCATTGTATTTATTGACCTATTATTCTTAAGGCACTAAAAATACCACAACCAACAACTATACTTTCTCATGGTTGAATTATTACTCCTGAAGGTAAAATGTCTAAGTCAAAAGGTAATGTAATTGATCCTTTAGAATTGATTGAGGAATATGGAGCTGAGACACTAAAATATTTCTTGGTATCACAAATTTCAATGGGTCAAGATGGTGTTTTTGATAGGGAAATACTTAAAAATTCATATAACGCAAATTTAGCAAATAATTTTGGTAACTTACTTTCTCGTACTGTCGCAATGACACTCCAATCATTTGATAAACCAATTATTTTCAAGGAACCTGAATTAGAAATTGATTTAGAAATATTAAACTTAATTAAATCTTCTAAAGAAGAATATATTAAATATTTCGATGACTTTAATTTAAGCAAGGCTTTTGAAGTTGCAAATAAACTTTCTAAATCATTGAATGGATTTGTTGATAAAACAGCACCATGAAAACTAAAAGAAGATAAAGATAGACTTGGTCAAATTTTGCTAATTTTGCAAAATGGTATTTATGCGGTTGCAACTTTTCTGTCAGTGGTTATACCTAAAAAAGCTGCTAAAGCACTTGAACAATTGCAATTAAAAGAGTTATCTTTTGAGCAAATAGATAACTTTAAAAAATTCGATAAAACACTAGTAAAAAAGGGTGAAGTTCTATTTCAAAGAATAAAATAAAAAAAAGATAGTTCATTAAGCTATTTTTTTGTTAAAATAATAAAGCAATATAAATTGTTTTCACCTGCCCAGGTGGCGAAATTGGTAGACGCAGGGGACTTAAAATCCCCCGGTAGCAATACTGTGCTGGTTCAAGTCCAGTCCTGGGCACCATACGTGCCCTTAGCTCAGTTGGTAGAGCAAATGGCTTTTAACCATTGGGTCAGAAGTTCGAATCTTCTAGGGCGTACCATATCATCCTAATAGGATGTTTTTTTTATCCTTTTTTCAAATGTGGAATTGAAACATATATAATTTTATTATGATAAATTGAAACATTGAAAATATACCCAAAAGTCCAGGTGTATATTTATATAAAAATAAATATGATAAGATAATTTATATTGGTAAGGCCAAGAATTTAAAAAATAGAATAAATCAGTATATGAAAGGTTCTATTAATTCATTTAAAACTCATAAAATGATTGAAGAGGCCAATTCTTTTGAATTCATTATTACAAAAAATGAGAAAGAAGCTTGAATACTAGAAAGAAACTTAATAAAGGAGCACTCTCCATATTACAATATACAATTTATAGATGATAAGAGGTATCCATACATAAAAGTTAAACTTGCTAAGAAATTAAATATTTCAATGGTTAGACACATAGCAAAAGATCAAGCATTTTATTTTGGTCCTTTGCCCACTGGAACAAATTCACGTGAATTATTTAAAACATTACAAAGAGAAGCATTATATGAAAATGGTTTGCCTATAAAAAATACGGAATTGTTATTTTGGGAAAATAAATATAAAAAAATAAAGAAAATTCTTTCATCAAATAATGATTTTTTTAAAAAAGAACTTGAAACAAAAATGTATTCAGCAGCAAAAAATGAATTATTTGAGCTTGCACAAGAATATAAAGAATCATTAATTGCGTTAAATCTTTACGAAGAAAAACAAGTTGTTGAATTAGCTAATAATAAAAATATTGATGTATTTGGTATTATAAAACATGAACAATTTTTATTTATATGCATGATGTTTTATAGAAACGGTTCTTTACTATCTTTGGATAATCATATATTAGAAATTATGGATGATGAGAAAAATACAATTTCACAATTTATAGCTCAATATTATGAAAAAAACTTAATACCTGATGAAGTTGTTATTAAAGAAGAATTCTCATCAGAATTTAATCAAAAATTTAGAGTACTTATTCCAGAAAAAGGTAGCTATAAGAAAATGTTGGAAATTTCAGAAATTAATGCAAAAAATAATAAAGAAGAAAAATTAAGGAAATATAAAAGAAGTATTGAATTAACTATGGGGGCAATTGAAAAATTAGGTAAATTATTAAAAATGGAAAAACCAAAACATATTTTAATGGTTGACAACTCTAATTTAGCTAATCAAAATCCTGTATCAGCAATTATTTCTTATAGAGATGGTAGGAAACGAAAACAAGAATATAAAAAATATAATCTTGATATTGGGACAAGGAAGGCTGATGTTGAATATATGCGCCAATCTGTAACAAGGTATTTTTCTAAGGAAGAAAATCCTATACCTGATTTATTTATAGTTGATGGAGGAGTTGCACAGGTTAATGAGGTTAAAAAGATAATTCATAAACTTGAAATTGAGTTAAAAGTAATTGGTTTAGTTAAGAATAAAAAACACATAACTAAATCATTGATAAATTTAGATGGCATTGAAGAATCAATTGAAGAAGAAGATTTACTAAATTTTTTGAGGGGTATGCAAGCAGAAGTTGATAGATTTGCTAAAATGCAATATAGAAGTAGAGGTCTAAAAGGTACTTTATTAGGTTCTTTAGAAACCATTAAAGGTGTTGGTCCAAAGGCAATTGAAAAATTAATAGGTCACTTTAAAACTTATGCAAATATTTACAATGCTAGTGAAGAAGAATTACAAAAAATAGTCTCAAGTAAAGTTGCGAAAGCGATAAGACAAAATTATAAAAATAAATAAGGAAAGGAGATATAAATGGATTTGAAAATTAAATTAAATTATAAACCAGCTGGTGATCAACCCAAAGCTATTAAAGAGTTAGTCAAAGGTATTAATAATAATATTGATTCCCAAGTTTTACTTGGTGTAACAGGCTCTGGTAAAACATTTACCATTGCTAATGTTTTAAATCAAGTAAATAGACCCGCCATCATTCTTTCTCACAATAAAACGTTAGCTGCACAATTATATTCGGAGATAAAAACTTTCTTTCCGGAAAATAAGGTTGAATATTTCGTTTCTCACTTTGATTATTATCGTCCTGAAGCATACTTACCAACATCTGACACTTTTGTTGATAAAACTTCTAAGTCAAATTGAGATCTTGATGCAATGAGAATGTCATCATTAAATTCTTTTTTAACTTCAAAAGATACAATAGTTGTTGCATCTGTTGCATCTATTTATGGTGCTTTGAATCCGAAAGAATACAAGTCAATGTTTTACATAATTTCTCAAGGTCAAAAAATAACTAGAAAAAAATTATTACAAGATTTAGTTTTACGTAATTATTCACGTAACAATATTGAACTTAAACCTGGAAACTTTAGAGCAAAAGGGGATGTTATTGAGATATCACCTGGTTGGACTCAAGATTTTTATATTAGAGTAGATTTATTTGGTGATGATATTGAGGAAATTGCTCATATTGATTCATTGAGCGGTAAGGTTATTAAAAAAGTTAATACAGCAACGATATTTCCTGCTGATACATATACAACTAATAGAGATACTGTTAAAAGAGCTATTTCAAAAATTAGGAAAGAAATGGAAGAAAGAGTTAAATATTTTGAAATTAATAATAAATTTCTTGAAGCCCAAAGGCTTTCTGAGAGGGTTAAACAAGACTTAGAACATTTGGAAGAATTTGGAATATGCCCAGGAATAGAAAATTATTCACTATATATGGATGGGAGAAGTCCTGGAGATTTACCATATACTATTTTCAATTATGTCCCAAAGGATACGATAATAATTATTGATGAATCACATATGATGATACCTCAAGTTAAGGGTATGTTTAATGCAGATAGAGCAAGAAAACAAACTCTTGTGGACTATGGCTTTAGATTGCCATCAGCACTTGAAAACAGGCCTTTAAATTTTGAAGAATTTCAAAAATTACCATTTCAAAAGATTTTTGTTTCTGCTACCCCAAATGATTTTGAAATTGATAAAGCTAATGGGGTTGTTGTTCAACAAATAATAAGACCAACCGGATTACTTGATCCAATAATTGAAGTTCAACCTAAATTAAATCAAATTGAAGATATGTATGATAGGATTACTAATCAAATTGATAAAAAAGAGAGGACATTCGTTCTTACTACAACAATAAGAATGGCTGAGGAATTAACAAGATACTTTCAGGAAAAAGGTATAAAGGCAACTTACATACATAATGAACTCAAAACATTTGAAAGAGCTGAGGTGCTAAGAAAATTAAGAAAAGGTATATATGATGTTGTTGTTGGAATTAACTTGCTAAGAGAAGGTATTGACATACCAGAAGTTTCGCTCATACTTGTTATAGATGCTGATGTTGAATCATTTATGAGAACATCGAAATCATTGATACAAATTGCAGGTAGAGCTGCTAGAAATGTAAATGGTAGAGTAATATTTTACGCTGATAAAATATCCCGTTCTATGGAAATTGCACTAAAGGAAACAAGCCGTCGTAGAGAAATTCAACATAAATATAATATAAAAAATAATATAACACCAAAGACTATAATAAAAGAAATAGCAGATCCATTAAATGGAGAAGATGTTAGAGGTGCTATTGAACTTTATCAAAAAGAAGGTAAGAGCAAGAAGGTTTTAGAAGAAATTATCGATGATTTAAGAAGACAAATGTTAGAAGCTTCTAAATCCTTGGAATTTGAAAAAGCTGCAAAATTAAGAGATGTAATAATAGAAATGAAAGGTAGTTAATGTGAGTAAAAAATTTATAAAAATTAAAGGGGCTAATGAAAATAATCTTAAAGATGTTAATGTTGAAATTCCCAAGGAAAAATTAATAGTATTTACAGGTGTTTCTGGTTCAGGTAAATCTTCTTTGGCTTTTAATACCATTTATGAAGAAGGAAGACGTAGATATGTTGATTCTCTCTCATCATATGCGAGACAGTTTTTAGGAGGGACAAATAAACCTGATGTTGAATCCATAGAAGGGCTTTCTCCAGCTATTTCAATAGAACAAAAAACAACTCATAATAACCCGAGGTCAACAGTTGGAACAGTTACTGAAATTTATGACTATTTGCGTTTGTTATATGCAAGAGTTGGAGTTCCTTATTGTCCAAAACATAAAAAACCAATTTCTGCCCAAAGAACACAAGATATAATTAATACAATCTTTAAACATAAAGAAGGAACAAAACTTATAATTTATTCCCCGGTTGCAATAAAAGAAAAAGGTACTCATGCTAATCTTTTAGAATCATTAAGAACTGATGGTTTTGTAAGGGTTGAAGTAGATGGAAAAATGATGACTCTTGACGACAAAATAGAATTAAATAAAACACAACAACATAGCATTTCAATAGTTGTTGATAGAATTGTCTTGAATGAAGAAAATAGGACTAGAATTTCAGATGCAGTTGAAATTGCTCTTGAACATGCATCAGGAATAATTGAAGTAGGGTTTGATCAAGAAAAGAGGGTTTCTTTTTCAAGGAATTTTTCTTGTCCAAGCGGAGATTTTGATATGCCATTAATAGAACCAAGATTATTTTCATTTAATGCGCCCGCAGGAATGTGTGATTCTTGTAAGGGTATTGGTATTAAATTAAAGGTTAATAAAAAATTATTGATACCAGATTCTAAAAGAGCAATATCTGAAGGTGGAATAGTTTATTTTGCTAATTTAGTTGGTTCTGAAAATATTGAATGAATGAAATTCAGTAGTCTTTTAAATCATCATGGAATTAATATGGATATTCCAATTGAAAACTTGTCAAAGGAAGAATTAGAAATTGCACTTTATGGTACGGAAGAACCTATTGAGTATACAATTGTCACTAGAACAGGAACTGTTTTTAAGAAATTTGAACCTATTGAAGGAGTTGCTGCATTAATTGAGAGAAGATATAGAGAAACAACTTCTGAAAAAAATAGGAAATGATATAAGTCTTATATGAAAGATGTTAAATGTGGAACTTGTAAAGGTGCTAGATTAAATAAATTTGCACTTTCAATGAAAGTTGATGAATTAAATATTAATGAATTTACACAAATGCCAATAGATCAAGCTTTCCATAAAGTTACTACATTAAAATTAAATGACGAACAACAAAAAGTTTCAGAATTAATTATCAATGAATTATATGAAAGGCTTTCATTTTTAATAAATGTGGGACTTACTTATATTTCTTTAGATAGAAAAGCTGGAACACTTTCTGGAGGTGAATCGCAAAGGATAAGATTAGCTACTCAAATTGGTTCTAACTTAACTGGTGTTTTATATGTTCTTGATGAGCCCTCTATTGGATTGCATCAAGTTGATAACGATAAATTAATTAAGACACTTAAAAAGATGGTGGATATTGGTAATACATTAATTGTTGTTGAACATGATGAAGATACAATAAGGGAGGCTGATTATATCGTAGATATTGGACCTCTTGCCGGTGATGCTGGAGGAAATGTTGTTGCAGCAGGGACTTTGGAAGAAATAACTAAAAACAAAGAATCGATTACAGGTTTATTCCTTTCTGGTAAAGAAAGTATTGAAATACCCACAACTAGAAGATCAGGAAATGGTCAAGTTATTGAATTAAAAGGCGTTAAAGAAAATAACCTTAAAAATATTAATGTTAAATTTCCTTTGGGCAAGTTAATTGTTGTAACTGGTGTTTCTGGTTCAGGTAAATCTACATTAGTTAATGAAGTCCTTTCAAAGGCTCTTGAACAAAAAATAAAAGACCCATTAATAATTCCTGGAAAATTCAAAAGTATTTCAGGTAATTCTAATATAGATAAAGTTATTAGAATTTCGCAATCACCAATAGGTAGAACCCCTAGGTCAAATCCAGCTACGTATACTTCTTTATTCGACGATGTTAGAGAATTGTATTCAATGGCTCCAGAAGCTAAAGCTAGAGGTTATTCCAAAGGTAGATTTTCATTTAATGTTGATGGAGGTAGATGTGATAAATGTCGCGGTGATGGTTTAATTAAAATAGAAATGCACTTTTTACCAGACGTTTCTATAATATGTAATCATTGTGATGGTAAAAGATTTAATAGGGAAACTCTTGAGGTAAAATTTAAGGGTAAAAATATTTCAGATATATTAAACATGAGAGTTTCTGAAGCATATTTATTTTTCTCTTCGTTCACAAAAATAAAAACTAAATTACAAGCACTTATGGATGTTGGTTTAAACTATATAACTCTTGGCCAAAATGCAACCACTCTTTCAGGTGGGGAAGCACAAAGAGTTAAATTGGCAACATATTTACAAAAGAAACCAACTGGAAAGACACTTTTCATACTTGATGAACCTACTACAGGTCTACATTCTTACGATGTTAAACACTTATTAAAAGTTCTTAATAGAATTGTTGAAGGTGGGGATACTGTTTTAATGATTGAGCATAATTTAGATGTTATCAAAACTGCTGATTACGTAATAGATCTTGGTCCTGAAGGTGGGATTAATGGCGGTGATATTATTGCTACAGGAACTCCTGAGCAAGTTGCTTTAAAAGAAAACTCTAAAACAGGTTTCTATCTTAAAAAAATACTCAAATTAGAAGGTTAATACCCTTCTTTTTGTTATCATTTATACATGGCTAAAAAAAATAACGATAAAAAAGATCAATATTATCCAAAACAAGAGTTTGATATAACACTTAAAAGAACTGGTGGTTGGACACAAACTTTAGTAACTTTTGTATTTATTTTGGTTCCTGCTATGGTTATGTGGGTTTTTCTTTCAAAAGACTTTGGTAATAAACAACTTTTAACTACTGGAGAACTTTGAGGAGTTGCAATAGGTTTTATTTTTTATTCTATATTGATTTCTATTTTTCTAATATGGATTAGATTAATATGGATTGATACATTAAATTTTACCGTTCCTGTTGCTATTGTTTTGATGGCGATAATGTTATCTCAAGACGTTGTTATTTGAGGTAGGGCACTAATTGCAATTGGTATGATTTTTACCGCACTTCCAGTTAATATGATTACTGTAAGATATATTGAAAATTTGGCAATTAAAAATAATAATAAGCACTAAAACATTAGTTGTTTTTTTGTTTTGTAATATCTTTTTGATTTTTTTATGAAATTAATGATAGATTTATATAAACTTAGAAAGTTAACTTTTAAGGTAGAATTTTATTATAGTTTTGTATGAAGAAAAGGAGTGTTATGTCTAAAAATAAAGAAAAAATAGGTTTCCTATCAGTTATTATAACTATAGTTGGTAGTTCTATTGGTGCTGGTATATTCTTTAAGAATAAATCAATTTTAGAAAATACCCATGGGAGTATTGGTTTAGCAATTTCTTGTTGGATTGTTGCAGCCATAGGTATTCTTGCAATTGGGCTTGCATTAATGGAAATTACTTCAACACAAGATAGGGATAAGGGTATTCTTGGTTGGATGGAAAAGTTCACCCCAAATTGAATGTTTAAATGATCAAAGGGTTATATGTTGATTTTATATTTTCCCCTTACATTTGCAACACTTCCCGTTTATGGTATTTTATCATTAGAAGATGCAACTGGATGAACTGCTAATTGGTGACAAATGTTACTGGTCGCAACTTCTTTTATGATTTGATTTGGTGCCGTTTCATTCTTTAGTTTAAAATTTGGTAGCTCACTACAATGGATATTCACATTAGTTAAATTTATACCTATATTATTCATACCTTTATTTGGTTTTTTAAATTTAGACTCTAATAATGTTTCGGTCACATCTGTAACAACTGGTTTAACTGGTATATCACCATATTTAGGTGTAATTGCTGCGATTCCTGCTATATTTTTCGCTTATGATGGATTTTATACAGTTACTTCTTTAAAAAGTAAAATGAAAAAACCAAAACTAATGCCTTTGGCAATTGCAATAGGTATTGGTGCCATTACTTCTATGTATTTATTAATAACTGCTGGTGTACTAATTGGATCTGAAGATGGTGCAAAAAATGTTTATTCCAATAAAGCATTTAAAATGGTAATGGATACTTTTATATTTGTTGCTATATTGGGTGTTATAAATGGATTTTCATTAGGGACTTATAATATTTATGATGAATATATTGAGACAGATGATTTTGCTTTTTCGTCTTTCTTTAAGAAAATAAAAACAAAAGAAAAAAGAATTGGAAAAATAACATTAAGGGGTACGACTCCTGGATTTAATATTTTGATGATATTTTCTTTCATATTTATAATTATTATTTTCTTTGTTGGCGCATTTGTTTGACCTACACAGAATAAAGTGGAGGGTATTTCTGAATTAACAGACTTACTTACAAATTGAACCTCTTTACTTGTATTCCTTATGATTTCATTTGCAATAATGGGTGCATTAGTAAATAGAAAGACTAATAAAATTAAAGTTAAAAAGTCTAAAATATTCATACCATCAGCGATTATTTCAATAATACTTACAACTATCCCAGGTATTTATATGATTGTTGCTTCAATTGTTGATATGACTGGATTTAATAAAGCGGGTATTGGTAAGGCAACAACAACATTTATTGTTTTAATTGCTACCATTATAATTTCTTGTATACCCTTAATAATTGAGAAGGTTAACAAAAAAATTAAAAATAATAAATTGAAAACTCAAAAAAAATTGAATTAAAATTATAATATATGCTTTTAAACGAGCATTTATTTTTTTGCACATAAATGTTGAAATTTCTAATAGTGAATATTAATATTCAATAATAATTAATAAAAAAACTTGATTTACTTTTTTGTTAAAAAAAGTTTTTTTGTTAGAATTAAATTGCATTCAACTACTAAACAATTTGAAATAAAAGCAAAAGGGGAATCAATTACAATGGCAGTTAAATATATTACAAGAAGAATAGAGGATAAAAAGTGATGCGTTAAAAATGCTAAAGCTGAAAAAGCTACAAGAGTTTTCAAAACACAAAAAGAGGCAATTGATTATGCCAAAACTTTGAAATCAACAACATCAATTATGATCCAAGGTAGAGATGGTAAATTTAGAAAAGCATCAGCTTGAAATACAATCAAGAAGGCACCAGTTGCTACTACTAAATCAACAACATCAACTAAAAAAACAACAAAACCAAATAAAGAATTAATCACTAAAAAAACTAATTCTGCACCAATAAAAGAAGAATTATCAAAAGAAATTACAATCGAAGAATTGAAAAAACAAAATGCAGTTTTGGATAAACAAATTGCAGAAGAGAAAGCAATAAAAAACGAAGAAAATGAAAAAGAATTAGATAAAAACAAATCTGAAGAAGACAAAATTAATAAAGACAAAAAATCTAAAGTTAAAAATGAAAAAACTATCGGTAAAAAAATAGCTATGTTTTTAGGAGTTGTATTCCTATTGGCGGTTATTACTATATCAATATTATTAGTATTAGATTGACAAGAAAAAATTACTTTTATTAATTGAATTAAATAATAAGCATAATGCTTATTTTTTTATTTATAATTTAATTGAGTCTTTTTGGGAACAGTGCAAATCTGTACCGGCGGTTATAGTCCGCGAGCGAAAGCTGAATTGGTTTAATTCCAATACCGATGGTTAAAGTCCAGATGGGAAAGAAGAATTCTTTATTATTTAGAAAGACTCGCACAACAAGGAGAGTACAAACATGAAAAATTCTAATCTTTTTCATGCTTCTAGTCATAAGAGTGTAATACATAAAATAGTTTTTACAGGTCTTTTCTTAGGTTTGGTAATTTTATTTCAATACTTAGAGCGGTTTATGCCCTTGGGTTTTGGATTTATTAAAGTTAATTTAACTTTACTTTTTATATTACCTATATTTTATTTTGCAGGACCTCTATATGGTATTTTAGTTTTATTTGTAAGATATATAGTTGGTGTTGGGATGTCGGGTGGATTTAATCAAATTTCAATGGTTTCACATCTTATTTTATTGATTTGTTCTATTGTAACTATAATTTTGATGTATATATATTCATCATTATTTAATAAAATTAAGTCACATAATCTAAAGGTGGTATTAATTTTATTATCAACTTTAGTAACAACTTCATTAATATTAACAGGATTAAATCAGATTTTCTTTACACCACTATATTTTGCAGTCTTAGAAAAGGGTGGATTTAAATTCAGTTTAAATAAATCAATACAAACATATCAATACATAAAAATGGTTTATTTTAATATTGATAATTATTGAGCTGGAACATTCGCAGCTTACTTTACAGGTAATATTATTAAATATTCAATAGTATTTATAATTTATTTCCCCTTATCAAAGGTATTAAGAAATCACGCAAAAAATTATTCTGAAGCATGAGATTAAAAATTAGCACTCGCAAATAAGAGTGCTAATTTTATTATAAGATGTTATAATTTAAAAATATGAGAGAGAGGTAAAAAAATGAAATATCCAATACTAGCAACAAGGGGAATTGCTAATTTCCCAAGTCATAAAAATATAATAGAAATAGGGAGACCAGAGTCTTTGAATGCTGTTAATGATGCGATTATGAATAATGAAGGTCAAATTATCATAGTTTCACAAAAAACTGCGACACTTGATAAAGTAACAAAAATAGATGATATTTTTGAAATTGGTACACTTGCAACAATTGAAATTCAGGAAAACTATGAAGGTGGCGGAAAAAGGATTGAAGTCACTGGATTGTCAAGAGCTAAAATTCAGAAAATTTATGTTGAAAATGCTTTATATGCAGATGTAGAGTTATTGCAAGATGAAACTGGAGAAGAATTAAGAGAACAAGTACTTGTTAGACAAGTATCATCTCAAATTGAAAAATCACTTGGTAAATTAATAAACATGCCAAAACATGTTTTGCATGAACTTGCAAATGGCATTTCAGCAGGTGAATTAGCTGATGTTGTTGGACATTATATGCCTTTATCAATTGAGAAAAAAGCTAAAATACTTTCATTAATAAATATCAATGAACGTCTTGAAACAGTTGTTCAAATTCTAGAACAAGAAGTTCAAATATTAGAAATTGAGCAAAATCTTGATTTAAATGTTAGATCTACTTTAGACAAGCAACAAAAAGAATATTTATTGAGAGAAAGAATGAAAGCTATTAAAGAAGAACTTGGAGACATTTCTTCTAAATCTTCAGAAATTGATACTTGAAGAGAACAAGCAAATGAAAATAAAAAATATCCAAAAGAAGTTAAAGAAAAAATATTGGAAGAAATTCAAAAATATGAGGCAATGCCCCCAATTTCTGCTGAAGCTAATGTTTCAAAATCTTACATTGACTGATTGATAAAATTACCATGAAAAACATATTCAGATGATTCATCTGATATTAATAAGGCTCAAGAAATTCTTGATGAAGGTCATTTTGGACTTAAAAAAGTTAAAGAGCGTATTATTGAACATCTTGCTGTTAAAGCTAATACTAATTCTAGCACTGCACCAATTATTGCCTTAGTTGGTCCTCCTGGTGTAGGTAAAACTTCTCTTGCTAAATCAATTGCGGAAGCGGTTGATCGTGAATTTATCAAGGTATCACTTGGTGGAGTTAGAGATGAAGCTGAAATTAGAGGTCACAGGAGAACATATGTTGGTTCAATGCCTGGTAAGTTAATACAAGCTATTAATAAAGCTAAGACTTCTAACCCAGTTATCCTTCTTGATGAGATTGATAAAATGGCTTCAGATTATAAAGGTGATCCAACATCTGCAATGTTAGAGGTATTAGATCCAGAACAAAACTCTAAATTCCAAGATCATTATTTGGAATTGGAATATGATCTTTCCAAAGTTATGTTCGTAGCAACAGCTAATTATTATGAAAATATTCCTGCGCCACTTTTAGATCGTGTTGAAATTATCGATCTATCTTCATACACAATGAAGGAAAAAGTTATGATTGCTAAAAAACATTTAATTCCAAAAGTTATTAAAGAGAATGGGTTAAATAAATCACAATTTAAAATAAGCGATAAAATGATTGAAAAAGTTGTAAAACACTATACATTAGAAGCTGGTGTTCGTGGGTTGAAGCGTGTTCTTGATAAATTAGCGCGTAAAATTGTTGTTAAGAAAATTCGTGGAGAATTCCAAGGTGCTTTTACAATAACTGAATCTAAAATGGTTGAATTACTTGGTCAAAAAGTATTTATCGATGATAAAAAAGAAAAAAAACCTATTATCGGTCAAGTTACAGGTTTAGCATATACGCAATATGGTGGTTCAACATTGCCTGTTGAAGTAACTACATTCCCTGGAAAAGGTGAAATAAGAATTACTGGTCAACTTAGAGATGTTATGAATGAATCAGCGGCAATTGCCCTTGCTTTTGTAAAATCAAATGCTAAAAAATTCGGGATTAATTTTGATTTTGAGAAAAATAGTATTCATATTCATGTTCCTGAAGGTGCAGTTCCTAAAGACGGTCCATCAGCCGGTGTTACATTTACCACTGCATTAATTTCTGCTTTATCACAAAGAGGAGTTTCAACTGATTGAGCAATGACAGGTGAAATTACTTTAAGAGGTAAAGTTCTTCCTATTGGTGGATTGAAAGAAAAATCTCTTGCTGCTGTAAGAATGGGGATCAAACAAATTTTTATACCAAAAGCAAATGAAAAAGATATTATTGAATTACCTGAAGAGTCTAAATCAAAACTTGAAATTCACCCTGTTTCAAAATACTCAGAAATATACAAAGTTCTATTTGCATAATTAAATTAATATTTCAACAAGGTTATCTTGTTGTTTTTTTATTTTTAATTAAAATCATGAGAAATTGAATTTAATGATTATTTCCCATTTTTTTATATATAATTTTTAAACCAATAGAAATTAATCTCTTAATATGGAAGAGAGTCTCTACGACAAACCTTAAAATTGTCACATTCTTTTTAAAATTATTTTCTTTTGGTAGAAAGGAAGTATTTTATGTTTACAAAAGAGTACTGAAAAGAGTTATTTAGAAAGCAAAGTATAATTGAGTGAGTAATGGTTTCTATATTTTTAGTTGGGATGGTTTTCTTTTCTATTTTTGATATTAAGGATGGCATTGTAGTATCTATAAATTGAACAAAAAGTCCATTTTCACAAATTGGCCAAATATTAGTTTTAATTGCTTCGTTCATTTCAACACTAGTTGTTATGAATAGAATGCATAGAATGAAACAAGAATTACCCTTCTTATTATTGGGGTCACTACTTACTGGTATGGGACTATTAATGATTGGATATTCTGGATTTTCAACTGGTAATACCAGTTCTATGGGTCCAGGAGTTGTACAAATGTTCGTATTTGGAATGTCCGCTTTATCAGGTTTAGCAAAATTCCAAAATATTGAGGAGAATGTAATTCCAGCAAAGAAAAAATTATTATCTATAGAGTTGGTTATTGCTTTATCGGTTGTAGCTATTACTATATTCCCATTTTATATGATTTTCGATAAATTATCAGCTAGATCTAATGTACCAGGAGAAGCAATTGATTGAGTGGAATGACTAGGAATTATTGCCTTTGCATTTTCATCAGCTGCTATTGTAGTTATGGTTTTATTTAGATGAACTTGAACATTTATTTTCTGAACTATTGCCAATATTATATTTGTTATTTATTACGTTTTATTGAAAACTCAACACGGAGTTCCAATACTATCATTAGTTGCAATTTCAGGATTATTTACAGTTATTGATTTCTATATATTATTAAGATGAATAAAAGATCAAAAAATTATTTAAAAGCATTTTGCTTTTTTTATTTTGCTTCTTTAAACTTGATATTTAAACTTTTAAAAACAAGTTTTTTTATATATTTCCCTAAATTAAATTAGCGAAATATTTTCTTCTAAACTAGTCACTTTTAGATTTATAAACAATATTTTATTTTTATATTAACTATACTTTAAAGCTCTAAGGAAAAAAAAGAAGTTTTAGAATTTATAAAATAATTTTTCTCCTTCTCTCTTTTTACTCTTTTGAAATTTAATTTTTATTTCTTAAAAGTGTTTATTCATTACTTCTTGGTTAAATATTTGGGTATAAAAAATGAACTGCTTATTTTGAAGTTCACTTTATCTTTATGTATTTAATTTAAATATAGTTTCTTAATTTTTAAATCAAGTCTTTTGTTATATCTTGTCCAGTACCAGTTTCTTCTACATCTCAATTTTTAGCAACAACGTTCCCAAGTGTTCCAAATCCTTTTGAATCTTCTAATTTTTTAGGTGATTCAAATGATTTTGAGAAAATTGTTCCAGGCACCATTTCTCTTGTATGGTCAGAACCTGGTCATGAAGGATCGTTACCATGATCTGAAGTTATTATTAATAGATCATCATCTTTCATAGCATTTTTAAGTTTAGTTAACTTAATATCAAAGTCATTTAATGCTTCTGCATAACCTTCAATATTTCTTCTGTGGCCATAATGTGAATCAAATTCTACTAAATTCACCATAATAAATTGATCATCAGTTTTTTTAGAAACTAAGTCAATTAGTTTATCCATACCATCATTATTTGAAATTGAATGAATTGCTTCATCAATTCCATGCCCAGAATAAATATCGTTAATCTTTCCAATTGATGTAACTTTAACTCCTTTTGAAGATAAATCATCCATAACTAATCTTTGATCAGGTTCAACTGCATAGTCATGTCTATTAGCTGTTCTTTCAAAGTTTGATTTATTTGTTCCAGTATATGGTCTAACTATAATACGACCAACATTTCATTCGGGTCTTGAATTGCAAATTTCTCTTGCAGCTTTACCATATCTATACAAAGTTTCTAATCCCATTGTTTCTTCATTTCCACAAATTTGTAGCACAGGATCCGCTGATGTATAAACGATAATTTTTCCTTCATTTATTTCTTGCTCTCCAAGCTCCTCAATTATAGTAGTTCCTGAAGCAGCTTTATTTCCTATTATTTCTCTGCCATCAAATGCTTTTGTTAATTCGTCAAGCATTTCTTGTGGGAATCCTGTTTCCGTAAATGTTGGGAATGGTACAGTTGTTTTAATACCCATCATTTCTCAATGTCCTGCAAGCGTATCTTTTGCATTTCCCAATTCTATAAGTCTTAATGTATATGCATCTTGAGTTTTTGTGGGAGGCATTCCTTCCAAGTTTACTATGTTATTAATTCCCATCTTTCTTCAAGTTGGAATGTTTAATAATCTTGTTTTTGATATGGAAGCAAACGTGTTTGCACCTTTGTCTCCAAATTCTTTTGCTCTAGGACAATCGCCGATGCCTAAAGAGTCCGTTACTATAAAAAATACTCTATTAAATTTTTTCATGTTTCTACCTTTCTTTTTTTAGATATTTATATTATAATATACACATAGTTATTATCATTAATAATTTTAGAAATCAATAAATAATAAGAAAGAGGTAAAAAATGATTAAAAAAATCGCAGTTTTAACATCAGGTGGAGATGCTCCTGGTATGAATAATGCAGTTAGGGCGGTTGTTAAACATGCTCAAGCTAAAGGTATAGAAGCATTTTTAGTTTATGAAGGATATAAAGGTTTGGTTGAAAATAATATTGTTTCAGCTAAAGAGTCAAATGTAGATAAACAATATAGGAATGGTGGTACATTTATTTATTCTGCACGTCTTCCTGAATTTGCTCAAATTGAAACACGTGAAATTGCTGTTAAAAACTTAAGAAAAAATGGGATTGACGCTGTTGTTGTAATAGGTGGAGATGGTTCTTATATGGGTGCCAAAAAATTAACTGAAATGGGAATTAATTGTATTGGTATACCAGGAACAATTGATAATGATATTTCTTCTTCTGATATTACTGTTGGATTTGATACTGCCTTAAATATAGTTGTTGAATCAGTAGATAAAATAAGAGATACAATGAGATCTCATGATCGTGTTGCTCTTGTTGAAGTTATGGGTCGTCATTGTGGAGATTTAACAGTATTTGGTGGAATTGCTGCAAGAGCAGAAGCTGTTGTTACTGCTGAAAATATTTTTACACCAGAACAATTTGTTGAAGTTGTTAAACAATCTCAGTCAATTGGTAAAAGATCAGTAATTATTATGGTTGCTGAATTAATTTATGGTCAAGAAGGAAGAGCTTCTTTAGAAGAAATTTCTAAATTAATTACAGAAAAAACTGGTAAAGTTGCCAGAGTTTCAGTATTGGCTCATCAACAACGTGGTGGGACACCAACTGCCCAAGAAAGAGTTTTAGCTACACGTCTTGGAATACATGCTGTTGAACTTTTATCAAAAGGAATTGGTGGTAGAGTTGTTGGTAACCAAGGTGATGAAATGGTTGATTTTGAAATCATGGAATCATTTGACATACCAAGAAAATCAAGACTTGATTTAATTAAAATTAATAATGATATGAATAATATTAAATAATTATTAATGAAATTGAATTAATAATTTATATATTAAATTGTGCTAGTTTAACTGGTGCTTTTTTTAAATGCATTTTTTATTCTATATGGATCAATATATCATTTAATATATTTCTTCAAACTTGAAAACTAATACATTTCAAGTCTCACTTATAGTTAAGTAGTTACTTTTTGAAAAATATTATAACTTATCATAATTTAAAGAATTATATTTTATCGTTGTTATCATTTTATATTTAAATATTGATAATTTTTAAGTTTTAGATTCTCACTATGCATTTATCGTTTAAATTTTTGTTTCTTGTTTTTGCTAATAGGTACATTTTTTTGCTATTTTATAGTTTTTAAATAAAAATGACATAATTATTAATGTATTTCTTTTGTATGATTATTAAATATTTTTTTATTTGTCTAATATTTTTTTAATAAAATGATATACTTATAAATGAATATTTAAAACAATATAATAGGAGAAAAATAAAATGCACATTACAGATAAAAGAACTAAATTAGTTGCAACAATCGGACCTTCATCAGATTCAGTTGAAATGTTAACTAAACTTGCAGAAGCTGGTATGACTACAATCAGAGCTAACTTCTCACACGGAGATAGACAAGAACAATTTTCTAAAATGGAAAAAACTTGAGAAGTACAAAAAACTCTTAACAGACCAATTTCAGTACTTCTTGATACTAAAGGACCTGAAATTCGTGTTGGTAAACTAGCAGAAGGATTTATCATGGTTGAAACTGGAGAAATTTTAACAGTTATGACTGGTAAAGAAGATTTTGCAAAACATTCAGGTGTTAAAGGGGAATTTTCAGTTTCTTATGAAATGCACTTAGACGTTAAAAAAGGTGATAGAGTACTATTTGATGATGGTAAACTAGTTACTTATGTTCAAGAGGTTAAACAAGGACAAGTTATTGTTAAAGCAATTAATTCACACAAACTTAAATCAAATAAAAGAATTAATCTTCCAGGTATTGATTTCTCATTACCATTCTTAGCTCAAAAAGATAAAGACGATGTTGTATTTGGTATTGAATCAGGGATTAACTATGTTGCTGCTTCATTTGTAAATACAGCTGCTAACGTTAATGAACTTAGAGAACTTATGGATAATGCTGGCGGAAAACACGTTCAATTATTTTCAAAAATTGAATCAGTATTAGGTATTGAAAATATTGATGCTATTATTGAAGCTTCAGATGGTATTATGGTTGCTCGTGGAGATCTTGGTTTAGAAATTCCTTTCCAAGACGTACCATTCTGAGAAAAATATATAGTTAGAAAATGTAGAGAAGCTGGTAAACCAGTTATCGTTGCTACACAAATGTTAGATTCAATGGAATCATCACCACAACCAACTAGAGCTGAAGTAACAGATGTTTACTTTGCAACAGAACTTGGTTCAGATGCTACAATGCTTTCTGGAGAATCAGCACTTGGACAATTCCCAGTTGAATCAGTTGAAGTTATGTCAATTATCAACATGAGAGCTGAAAGAGAATTCTACAATAAACTATATTACCCTGTACAATTAGAAGAAATTAGAAAATTCTCAACAGGCGAAAGATCAGATATTGCTTACGAAGTTGCTAAAAAAACTCAAAATGCTGATTATAGATTCGTAGTTGTTCTTTCAAGAACAGGTGCTCTTCTTAAAGAAGTAGCTAAATTTAGACCAAATACAGCAGTTATTGGTATTCTAGATGATGAAAAATTAATCGGTGGATTTGGTATTACTTCTTCAGTATTTGTTTCATTAGATTCTAAAAAACTATTTGAAGAAATTAAATCTAACCCAACATCAGCAAGAGAAGCACTTATTGCTTATGGAGCTGAAGCTGGAGATAAATTCTTAGTTGTTGAAAATGAAAAAACAACAGAATTTGTATTCTAATTTAATTGATAAATAATTAAAAATGAAACCTATGAATATAGGCTTCATTTTTTTAAGTCAAATTTTATTAAATTACTTCTTTTGAAGCTGCAACATAAGCACGTATTAATCCACTGGCTCCCAACTTTTTACCACCAAAATATCTAACTACAATTACTAAGATATTTTCTTTTTTCTTTAATTTTATAATATTAAAAATAGGTTTTCCAGCAGTTCCTTTAGGTTCTCCATCATCGGACATTCCGGCCATTTCTAAACCACTTTTTATTAAATAAGCGTAACAAATATGCCTTGCATCGCTATATTTATCTCTTATATTTTTAAGATAATGATCAACATCATCTTTAGAATGCACCTCAAAAGAGTATGCTATAAATTTAGATTTTTTAATTTCATATAAGAACATATAAATAATTTTACTTAATATTCTTTACATTTTCATTTTTTGTTTTATAATTTTGCTATGGACTTAGCAGATATAATTTTATGAGCTGTTTCCTTAACGCTTAGTTTGTTCTCTATTATTTTTGCTGGATGAGCAGCTTATTCATCAAGTAAGGCCAATACAAGATTGAGGGATACAATTTCTGCAGAGTGAGTTGTTAATGAAACATCCAAGTTGTTTTTCGATCAAATGAAAGAAATTCAACACAATAACAACATAGCTTTACATAAATTGGAGAGGGAATTAACTTATAAAGAATATGCGAGCTACTCAGCTCACACAAGACTCAAAATTATTTCTCAAGCATCGCAAAAAATATTGTTGAAATCAACATATGCGAATTTGACAAAGAAATATATAGAGTTAAAACAAATATTAGATAAACAATTTATTGAACATTTGGATCTAAAGATGTTGAAATCTTCAACAAAGATACCATCTTCAGTCAAACAAATATTAATAAAATATCATAACACAATAGCGGCATACACTAAAGAAATCATTTCCAGTTATGTTGCGGATTCATCGAGGTAAATATGTCAAAAAATAAACAAAAAAATAAATTAACAATTGAAGAGAAAAAAGCAAGACAAAAAACACTATTAAAGGTATTTGCATTTTGTATGATACTACTTATAGTATTAGCAGTACCAATGTTAATACTTGAATTAGAAGGAATAGTAACTAGACCATAAATTGGTCTTTTTTTATCTTGAAATAAATAGTTAATAAATATTAATCATTTGCTATAATAGACATATGAAATTAACAGAAGCGATAGAAATTCACCAAAAGTGCTCAAGCACATATAAAAAAGCTTTAATATCTATGGAACTTAATGAGAAAAGAATTAGACTTACTGACTGACTTCTTTTGAATCATTTAAATGAAGTTGCAGATGGTATGAGTATAACTGAAATAGTGGAACATAAAATGCAATGCGACTTGGGTCTTAAAAAATATACAGATAAAGAAAAAAATAACTTTAAGGTTAAGATATCAAAACGTATTAAAAGATATGTGGAAATTGGAATGATAGAGACAGTCCAAGATCCTAAAGATAAAAGGACAAGAAGAATTTTCATGACTGACTCTTGTAAAAAAATGTTGCAAGAAGTAGAACAAAGGGCTGAAAGTATATGAAGGAAGGAACAAAATGTCGAATAAAGCAGTAAATAAAATATCTTCAAAAGATAAGCGAAGAGAAATGTTTATTAAAACTCCTATGTGGAAACTATTAATTAAAATGTGTTTACCCGGAGTTATTATAATGTCTATTATGGGGATATATAATTTCTCTGATAACATACTTGCAATTAACTTTGCATCTGACTCTTATATGGGAGGTAAACCAGAAGTAAGGTTAATAATGGCTTCAATAATGCCAATGATGAATATAGGATTAGCAATAATTATGATGGTTACAGTAGGTACTACAACCAGAGTTTCCATAAATTTAGGTAAAGGTGACATTGAAAGAGCCAAAAATACAGTTAAGACTGGTATGATGGTTGGTATGTTATTGATGATTATTTCATCACCTATAATAATTGCTTGTACAAGATCGTGGATTGATACGCAAATACCTAGTGGTTCAGCTATTCAACCTGAAATGAGAGAAGAGATATTAAAAGCTGGTTTTAATTACACATTAATAATTTCGGCTATGCAGTTAGTATTCTTTTTCAATAATATGGTTTCTTCTTTATTAAGAACTGAAGGTAGAATGAAGGAAGCTACATTAGCTATGTTTATTCCAGTTATCTTTAACTTATTAGCTGACTATTTATTGATGGGTCCAGGGGGAATGGGTATTGAAGGTGCAGCAACTGCAACCGCTATTGCGGATTTAATAACAACAATCGTACTTGTTTTGTGTATTATTAAAAATAAAAAATCTATTATTAGATTTAAAAATTTATTCGGTTTCAAATTTGCCATGATATCAATGGTTGGTATTATTTTAGTTGGTGTAGCTCCTTTATTTAGAAATGCTGCCCAATCATTCACTGGTACTCTGCAAATGACTGTAATAAAAGATGTAAGTAATGCGGTTTTTGGTAATGATAAACATATGACCTGAGTTTTAACAAGTACTTTCCCAATATTTGGATTATTTTTCCCTTTATTGTTTGGTATTGTACAAGGTGCTGCTCCAGTTGCTTCATATAATTATGGTGCCGGAGAAATTAAGAGGGTTAAACAAGCAACGATACTTGCTTTCTTATATACTTTAATATTGGGTGCAATTATTTGATTATTTTCAACAGTAATTTTAGCAGAACCACTAATGTCAGCGTTGGGTGTTGATGAGTCTATAAGACCAGAAGCTAAGAAAGCACTTATGATATTGATGTTAGGTGCGCCTCTATTTTCTGCAGCTATTGCCGGTATGGTGTTATTCTCTTCTACTGATAGAGTTGCATTTTCACTTATTTCTTCAGCTGCTAGAGGATTCATATTATTTGTACCTATGATCTTCTTATTCAAGTATTTTTCTATAAATAATACAAATAATATTTATGTATTTTGATGGATGTGACCAACATTAGCGTTTAGTACATGTTTACTAATAGTTATTATGATTATCATCACATGAAGAAAATTAGAAGAAAAACATACTACCTTGGACGAAAGAGTTGAAGTTATTAATGCAAAAATTATCGCTTTTTCAGAAAAGAGAAAAATAAAGAAACAAGCTAAGAAAGATTCTAAAGAAAAAAATGTATAATTTAATATATAAAAACATGTATTTATAAAAAAATGTTAATAAAAAAATTAAAGAGTGATAAATTATTGCTAGGTGGATTTATTGCTTTATTATTGAGTGCAATTTTAGGGATATCACTTGGTGCTGCAACACTTGCTGCATCAAAAACTGTTGGACAAGGACAATATTCACAAACAATTAAATTTTTGGATGTTTTTAAAACTTCACAAATTAATTTAAGTGAAATGCCTAGCTGATTTAAAACAACTGCATATGTAGGTTTATCTTCAGGAATTATTTCAATTTTAGTTGGAGTTGCTTCATTGATGATGGTAATAGTATTGAGTTATAAACCTGAAACATTATCATCAAAATCATTTTTAATTATTGGTTTAATGGTTATCATTGCCATCATATTTGGTTCAATTGGTGTTACTGATGCTAATAATATAATTGATCCAGTATGAGTAAGTAAGCAAACATTATCTCACTGGTAAATAGAACAAATTAAAAAAAATGAATAATTTTTAAAATATCTGCAAAGGCTGGTATTTTTTTAATCGAAGCACTCGATAATCTATTGAACTTATAATGGATTTAAAATAAAAAAATGCCTTATCTTTAAGGGATTTTTTAATTATCTATATATTATTTTTTAATTCTTAAAAGCAAGTAAAGCATTACTCTTTTGATTCTTGAAGATGTGTATCTTCTTGAATTTGTTCTATCTACGAATTCTTCAAAAGTTTTTGCATCTATATGTTTTTTAAATAAATTTTCCATACCTTCTGATATTAAGGGGCATTTTCTTAATTCTTCAGGAGTAGATTTATTAATTATATTTTGAAATGTTGGATAATGTTCTTCAATTCTTTCTGGTAATTTATCAAATATCATAGGAGTTCATTGTGAAACATCATTACCAGCAAAAATTTCTTTCCTTATAAAAGAAGCTGAGGCAAATTTTTCTTTTGATTCATCAGAATGAAAGGTAATAGTTCTTTTTAAAGAATGTGGCTCTATTTCCAATTTATCCTCTACAATTGTTTTTATATACTCAAGACCTAATATATCGTTAGGCAAGGTAATATTTTGTCCACTTAATTCGGATAAGGACTCAGCCGCTGATTTCGGGAATGAAAATCCTTGTTTTAAATACTTTTTAAGTGTCTTATTATATATAGACTTATTATTATGAATAGTATTCGCTATTAATTTAAGGTTATCTACATTATTAGACTCAGAACCAAAGAATAATTTAGTCGCTCCATTATTAACAGCCGTATGAACTGCTCCTCTTGCAAATATGTGCGCTGCTTGTGTTGCAAACTTGAAAGGTAATTCGATCACATCGTCTGCTCCATATTGTTTTGCTATATTAGCTCTTTTTTCAAATGATGCAACTGCTAATTCACCTCGTTGGACATATTTCCCTGACATTATGATGATTATCCTCTCATTTGGTCACCTTTTTTTTGCTTCTTTTATTTGATATATGTGCCCATTATGGAATGGGTTGTATTCTGCTATTATTGCTATTGACATAAAATAATTTTAACATTTTCAATAATATTTACCAATTGCCTTTTTTTTTGCTATAATTCTTTTACTAATTAAATACAAATAATATAAGGAGGCATCATGGCTATAGTACCAAAAAGAAAAACATCGAAGCAGCGTAAGAGAACAAGAAGAGCACATGACGCTCTAACACCTCAAAACTTAGTAGCATGTAAAAACTGTGGAGAAAAAATCCAACAGCATAGAGCATGTAAATTCTGTGGTTTTTATAAAGACAGACAAGTTATTGAAGGTCTTAACGACAAGTAAAAAATAATTTAATTATATAATAAAATTTTTCCCTTAAATAGGGAATTTTTTTTGCGTTTTTTTACATAGGAAAAAAATTGTAAAAAACACAATAAAATTTGCTTAAAGATTATGAAAGTGTTATAATGTGGTAGGTAGTGGAAAGGAGTGGGAATTATGTTTGGACATTTTCATAGGTCTTTAGATGATAAAAAACGTATCGTTTTACCTGCAAAGTTTCGTAAGGAACTGGGCGATGTTGTCTTTGCCACATTCGGTCCTGATAGAATCTTAGAATTAAGATCTGCAGACGAATTTGAAAAAATGCGTGAAAAACTTATGTCAAATAATATGCTTAATAAAAATTTAAGAAAATTTGTAAGAACAATTTTTGGAAATACTATTGAGCTTAAAGTTGATAAGTTAGGGCGTATCAATCTTCCAGATCATTTCATTCTTAAAGCTACCATTAGTAAAGAGGTTTCATTTGTGGGTGTTGGTAACAAAGTTGAACTTTGAGATAAACAATCATATGTGGACTTCCAAAACGAAATTGAAGAGGACGGTTCAATTGATGAACTGGCTAATTCACTGTTCGAGTCAGGAGTTGAGCTATAATGGAAAAACATATTCCAGTTATGTTAAACGAATGTTTAGAACAATTAGAACTTAAAGTTGATGGTACTTATGTAGATTTAACTTTAGGTCGTGGTGGACATTCTTCTGAGATATTAAGAAGAATACCAAAAGGAAAATTAGTAGCATTTGACAAGGATACTCAAGCCATAAAAGAAAGTGGCCTTCGTCTTTCTCAAATCTCAAATAATTTCAAATTAATTCATTCAGACAATAGATTTTTTAAGGATGAATTAGAAAAAAATGGAATTAATTCCGTTGATGGTATTTTACTTGATCTTGGTGTTTCTTCACCACAATTAGATGACGCGCAAAGAGGGTTTTCTTATAGTAAAGAAGCTCGCCTCGATATGCGTATGGATCAAACGCAAGAATTGGATGCTCATTATATTATTAACAATTGAACTGAAGAAGAGTTGGTTAAGATATTTTATGAAAATGCTGATGTTAAGCTCCCAAAAAGAGTTGCGAAAGCAGTTATAGAGAATCGACCAATAGAAACTACACTTGATTTTGTTGAAATTATAAGGAACTCTCTTCCAGCTAAGATCGTAAGACAAAAGAATCCAGCGAAAGCTGTATTTCAGGCTATTAGAATCGCAGTTAACAATGAACTCGATTCATTAAGAGATGTATTAAAACAAGGGCTTGCCGTGTTAAAACCTGGTGGGAAATTTGCGATAATATCATTTCATTCTATTGAAGATAGGATAGTCAAAAGGGCATTTGGGGAAATAACCAAAGACCCAACTGGGAAACTCCCAGTCATGTTTGAAAAAACATTCACTGTTAAAACAATCAAACCAAAAAAACAAGAAATTGAAATCAACAGAAGAAGTCGCAGCGCTAAGTTAAGAGTGCTCACAAAAGAAAGATAAGGAAGAATCATGCAAAGAAATTTAGTTACAAACGTTAAAATTTCAAGAGGTGCTATTCAAGTTGTTTGCATCGAACGTATTTCTACTGAATTAGTAGAGATATTTAATGATACAAAATGAACTTCTAATCCTTTAGAACAAACACGTTTTATTAAAGAATCCGTTGCACGTATAAATAAAGTAATAGGTGGTAAAATAAAATCTGTAATTGCTATTGTTGAATCTAATAAGAAGACCAACTTAGAAATTAAGATGTTAGTTAAAGAAATCACAATTGCTTCATCATTCGTGTCACAAAGCGATATTAATAATGTAATTAAGTTAGCTGAAGCTCAATATCAACCAAAGGATCAAAGTATTATTTTGGTTCAACCAGTTAGGTACGAAGTGTCAGGCATTGAAAGAAAGTCTTATAATAAAGCACCGATCAATAAAAGAGGAGATAAATTAAAGGTGAAAATTGCAATTTCATCTATATCTCAAATTGTTCAACGTTATATTAAAGATATTATTTCAAATGCAGGGCTTTCAGTATCACAAATACTGACAGATACTCATGTAATATCACAAGCAACTATCTCAAATTCAGCAATCGCTGAAGGAGCTATCTCTGTACATATTGGCATGAAACGCACGAATGTAGCCGTTAATGTTAATTCAGCAACAATATCAACATTTGACTTACCTTTAGGATTTAAACATTTGGTGGAAAAGGTTTCAGAGTACTTTGAATGCTCTAATGAAATCGCAAGAAACCTTATAAGAGTCCATGGTGCATTGTCGGAAGGTGCTAATGATATTATTTTTACAACAAAAAAAGGTTTAAAAACAATCTCATTTACTCAAAAGCACTTAAATACAATCATAAGTCAATTTGTAAATAGAACTGCTAAATATGCACAAGCATTTATTGGTAGACATGAGTTATTTAAAAAGTTATCAGTAGTTATAAGTGGTGAAATTAATAATTTTACCGGGGTAAAGAAATTTATGAGTAAAACATTTAGTTCGGAATTTGTTTCATTTTACAAACCATTAATGTTTATTGCGTCAAATACAAAAAATTTAGAAACAATAGGTACTACTTATTTTATTAGGAGATATGATAAAGTCATCGGAAAAGACTTTAATACAATCGTTATGACTAACCCAAATACAATTGATACATTAAGAAATACAAAGCAAAGCTTATTTGCAAAATTCATCAACAAAATAGGAGGAAAAGATGTCAGAACTGCTTAATACAGACAATATATTAAATACAACTAGCGAATCGCACATTGGTTCAAAAATGGACAATATCGCTAGCATTAAAGTTGTCGGTGTTGGCGGTGGTGGAAACAATACAGTTCACTCAATGATTAAAGAGGGAATAAAAGGTGTTGAATTTATCGTTGCTAATACTGACGAACAAGTGTTAAATGCTTCAATTGCGCAAACAGTTTTACCATTAGGTAATAATGAGCGTGGTCTTGGAGCTGGTGCTAACCCCGAAGAAGGTCGTAAGGCCGCTCTTCAATCAAAAGATATGATCAAAGAAACACTAAAAGGTGCAGACATGATTATAGTCGCTGCCGGTATGGGTGGAGGAACAGGAACTGGTGCCGCACCAGTAATCGCCGAAATTGCAAAAGAATTAGGCGCATTAACTGTAGGTATTGTTACTACTCCTTTCTCATTCGAAGGTACAAAAAGAACTAAAAATGCTAATCACGGTCTTGACGGGATGAAAGCCGCTACAGACTCACTTATTGTAATTTCAAACAATAAATTATTAGAACAATATGGAGGAATTTCATTAAAAGATTCTTTCCTATATGCAGATAAGGTTCTTAAACAAACTGTTAGAACAATTACAGACTTAATTGCTATTCCAGCGCTAATTAACCTTGACTTTGCTGACGTATGTACTGTAATGAAAGATAAAGGTTCTGCATTAATTGGAATTGGTAAGGAATCTTCTGGTGAAGATAAGGCGGTTAAAGCTGCCATCCATGCTATTTCATCTCCAATTCTTGAAGCTTCAATTAAAGGGGCAAAAGATGCGATTATTAACGTATCAGGTGGGAATATTACACTTGACGATGCGAATCAAGCTGTTGAAACAATTCAGCAAGCAGCTGGTGAAGACTTAAATATTATTTTCGGGGTATCGGTAAACGAGAACCTAGGAGATGAAATTTATGTATCAGTTATTGCTACAGGATTAGATTCTGAAGAGCCAAAACTCTCAGAAGAAGAAATAAAAGCAGAGGTTGCAAAATCAGTTGAAACAATGGAAATTAGTTTTGAAAATGAAACTACAAGAGAAATTCTTATTGAAGATCCATTACCTGAAGAGGATAAACTGACTATAACAGATGAACGTGAACTTACAAACACAACACCTTTTGATGATCCAGAAGATGATGACGATGAATTATCTGCATTCCTAAGAAGATAATTAATTTTCAATTTTAACGATGTCTTAGAAGTTATCGAAAATTTAAAATTTTCTTATAAATATACTAAAATATATTTTTGAATAATGGGATTTATGTTTAAATCTTTTATGGATGTCTAACGATATTAAAAAGTTGTAAGGCATTAAGTTGATTGTTTTGAATAATCAACATAAGAAAAATACTTAACCTTAAAAAGTGTTAAGTATTTTTTTATTTCGCTGTAAAGCGGATACTTTTTATTGCGTGTAGTTTATATTTTTCTTAAATCTTCATTTTTAAGTGTGCATCAAAATATTTTATAGCTTCATAAAAATTATGGTGTAATTACTGAAAAAAAAGTTAAAAGTGCATATTTTTTACAAAAAATAGCAAAAAATGCTATGAGAATAATAAATAACATACGCCATTAAAGCATTAGTGTGTATAATATTTTTATTAAAAATTAGTTTTTAACTACAAAAAGCATACAAAAGGAGATTTTATGGCAAAATATATATTTGTTACGGGTGGTGTTTTATCTGGGTTGGGTAAAGGTGTTTCAGCAGCATCTGTTGGTAGACTTTTAAAAGCAAGAGGTTATAAGGTTTTTGTACAAAAATTTGATCCATATTTAAATGTAGATCCAGGAACAATGTCACCTTATGAACATGGTGAAGTTTATGTTACAGCTGATGGGGCAGAAACTGATTTAGATTTAGGGCATTATGAAAGATTCATCGACGAAAAATTTTCAAAGCATTCAAACTATACAACAGCCCAAATATTTAAAAGATTAATGGATAAAGAAAGAAATGGGGATTTTAATGGTAAGACTGTTCAAATAGTTCCTCATATGACAGATGAAATTGAACACTTGATTAAATTAGGTGGAAGAACATCAAAAGCTGATATAGTAATCACAGAAATAGGTGGTACAGTTGGAGATATAGAATCGCAATCATTCTTTAGAACACTTGCAGGAATGCTTCTTAAAGAGCCTAAAAATTGTTTTTTCATTCATACAACATATATTCCTTTTCTAACTGCTTCAAAAGAATTTAAAACGAAGCCAGCACAATTTTCAATGTCTGAATTATGATCATTGTCAATTAAACCAAATATGGTTTTCATGAGATCAACAAATGAAGTTACAGCAGAAGTGCATGAAAAAGTATCTAGAACTTCATTCATACCTAAAGATCGTGTTATTTCAGTTCCTGATGCTGAAAACATTTATACAATTCCTTTAGAACTTGAAAAACAAAAGGTAGCACAAAAAATTCTTAAACACTTTGGGATGAGTCTTAAAAGACCAAAACTTGATGATTGAAAAGAATATGTTTCTAAAATCCAAAAATCTAAGAAACATGAAACTGAAATCGCTATGATCGGTAAATATATAGAACTTGAAGATGCTTATATGTCAATTATTGAGGCACTTAAAATTTCTGCTAATTACACAGGTACAAAATTAAAGCTTAGATGAATTCAAGCTGACAATCTTACTGAAAAAAATATTAAGGAAGCTATTTCTGGTACTAATGGAGCAATCATTCTTCCAGGATTTGGTAAAAGAGGTTTTAATGGTAAAGTTATTGCCGCTAAATATTTAAGAGACATTGATCATCCAACATTTGGTATTTGTTTTGGTATGCAAGCCATGACTGTTGAGCAAGCACATAGAATGGGTATTAAGGATGCGACATCATCAGAAGTTTCAGAAACAGGTACATTTGTATTTGATTTCATTAGAGGTAAAAAGAAAACTGATGGCATCGGTGGAACACTAAGACTTGGTGAGTCAAAAACATTACTAAAAAAAGACTCTATAGCTTCAAAAATATATGAAAGTGACCATGCAATTGAAAGACATAGACATAGATATGAAGTTAATCCAGAATTCTTAGAACAAGTTGAAGGTTTAGGATTCCAATTTTCAGGATTTGATGAAAAAACAAACCTTGCAGAAGTTTGTGAAGTTAAAGGTAAGAAGTTTTATTTTGGTGTGCAATATCATCCAGAATTTACTGCTAGACCACTTAGAGATAACCCAATTTTCACTAAATTCCTAAAAGCAGCAATAAAAAATAAAAAATAATATTTTTTTTACATATTGATTACTCAAATGCAAAAATAGTCATTTGAGTGTTTTTTATTTAAAAAATGAACTTTTTAACACTTTTAACACTTTATATGTTAATTATGAAAGTTAGTTTTGCATAACATTTAGTTTTTTTTAAAAAATGAAATGGTAGAATTATTATTGTAATTACTATATTCATTATTATAAAAGGAGAAAAAAATGATAAATAAAAAAGATATTGCTTCTAAAATTGCCAAAAATTTAGAATGTAAACAATCATATGTTGCTGAAATTATTGATGAGCTGCTTAAAATTACTATCGAAGAACTTAAGTCAGGTAAAAAAGTTAATTTAAATAAAATTGGAGTTTTAGAAATTGTTTCTAAACCCGCAAAACAATGTTATAACCCACATAAGAAAACTATCATTGATATTCCTGAAAGAAGTATATTAGATTTCAGGCCAGCTAAACATATTAAAGATACTATCTAGTAGTATTTTTTTTAAAATATGCTAAAATTATTACATAATAAATATAACAGTGACGAAGACAAGTTCATATACATTCTTACTAAGAGAGTTGGCTATTTGCTGCAAAGCCAAATAAGAAATTATAATGAATATCACTTCTGAGTCTTATAAAAGCGTATTATTCACGTTACGAATTTAAAAGAGAGTCTTTTTAGGGTGGTACGTTTGCCCCTAAAAAAGGCTTTTTTTGCACTTAAAGGAGAAAAAATGAAAAAAGATTATAAAGATACATTAAATATGCCTCAAACAAATTTTAGTATGAAGGCTGGGTTAGTTGAGAAGGAAACAAAATATAGACAAGAATGATTAGATAATGAAATCTATAAAAAGGCTTTAGAAAAAAATAAAGGGAAAGAAAAATTTATAGTTCATGATGGCCCTCCATATGCTAATGGTGATTTACACATTGGTCATGCTCTAAATAAAATTTTAAAAGATATTATTGTTAGGTATAAAACAATGAATGGTTTTTATTCACCATTTACACCTGGATGAGATACTCATGGTTTACCAATTGAAAATAAAATGCTTGAAACTATGAATAAGAAAGCTGAAGATTTTGATCCTTTAATTTTAAGAAAAGAAGCTGAAAAATATGCTCTTTCTCAAGTTGCTAGACAACAAGAACAATTTAAAACGTTAAATTTACTTTCTGATCTTGAAGAAAAATATGTTACTTTAGATAAAAACTTCGAAGCAAATCAACTTAGATTATTCAAAAAAATGGCTTTAGATGGTCTTATTTACAAAGGGTTAAAACCAGTTTACTGGTCACCTTCTTCTCATTCTGCTCTTGCAGAAGCTGAAGTTGAATATGCAGACCACAGATCTCCTGCAATCTTTGTAGCTCTTGATGTTATAAAAGAGAATAAAAAAGTTAAAAAAGGCGAAAAACTTGTTATTTGAACAACAACGCCTTGAACACTAATTGCTAACTCGGGTATTGCCGTTGGGTTATCTTTTGATTATTCTACTGTTAAAGCTAATGGAGAAGTATACGTTATTGCTACACAATTAATTGATAAAGTTGCTGAATTTGCAAAATGGGATGAATTTGAAGTTCTGGATACTTTTAGAGGTAAAGAATTATTAGGTCTTGAATATCAACGCCCTGTTAAAAAAGAATTATCAGCACCTGTTATTGAAGGGCATCACGTTACTCTTGAAGCCGGTACTGGTCTTGTTCATATTGCTCCTTTATTTGGTGAAGATGACTTTATTATTGGTAAAAAATTTAAACTTGATATGATTATGCATGTTGAAGGAGATGGGGCATTCAATTCAGAAGCTGGAGAATTAGAAGGAATGTTCTATGAAGATGCAAATAAAAATATTGGAATGGCATTAGATGCTGAAGGAAGATTGCTTTCATTAAAATTCATGAAGCACTCTTATCCTCATGATTGAAGAACTCACAAACCAGTTATTTATAGAGGTGTTCCTCAATGATTTGTTTCAATTTCTAAAATAAAACCCCAAATTCTAGGGGAATTATCAAAAATAAAATCATATCCAGAATGAGGTATTTCAAGACTTTCACAAATGATTCAAAACAGAGATGATTGAACTATTTCTAGACAAAGAACTTGAGGTGTTCCTATTCCTGTATTTTATAATGGAGAGAAACCCGTTATTGATGCTGAAATTTTTGACTTCGTTATCGAAATGGTTGAAAAAAATGGCACAAATGTTTGATGAGAAAAAGAAGCAGATGAATTGCTTCCTGAAAAATTTAGAGGGTTAGGATATACAAAAGAAATGGATATAATGGATGTTTGATTTGACTCTGGTTCTTCTTCTATTGCAGTTAAACCACAAGGTGAGGAAGCACCATTTGATTTATATCTAGAAGGTTCTGATCAATATCGTGGTTGATTTAATTCATCATTGATTAATTCAGTTGCTTATAGAGGTATTTCACCTTTTAAACAATTGTTATCACATGGTTTTGTATTAGATGGTAAAGGTAATAAAATGTCTAAATCTAAAGGTAATGTTGTTTCTCCACAAGAAATTGTTGGTAAAAATGGTGCAGATATTTTAAGGCTATGAGCAGCTAATTCAGAGTTTACTTCAGATGTTACAATTTCAGCAGATATCATCAAGCAAAATATTGATATTTATAGAAACTTTAGAACAAAAATGAGATTTATGCACGGTAACTTATTTGACTTTGACGAATCAATGAGCATCGAACCAACAGGTTTCCATGCTTACATCGCTGAATTACATAAGAAAGTTAAAGTTCAAATTAAAGAAACATATGATGGTTTTGAATTTAATAAGATGATTAAAATAGTGAATAATTTTATTATTAAAATTTCCTCATTATATTTTGAATTTGCAAAGGATTCTCTATATGCGGATAGAAAAAATTCGCGTGAAAGAAGAATGATTCAAACTAATATTTATAATATTCTTAATACATTAGTAATTGCATTAGCTCCAATTTTACCAACTACAACAGAGGAAATTCATAAATTATTATTCCCTAAAGAAGAATCAGTTCATTTAAGAGATTTCTTTAAACTGGAAAAAGTTGATGAAAAAGTATTTGCTAAATGAGATGAATACTTTAAATTAGTTGATGATGTAAATAAAAAACTTGAAGAATCAGTGAAAAGTGGCTTAATAAAAAGACGTAATGAAGCAAAAGTAACAATTTCAACTGAAAGTAACTTCTTGAAAAGTATAGATCTTCAAAAGCTATTGATTGTTGGTGAAGTTGTATTTGGAGATGAATTAAAAGTTGAAACTTTTGAAACAATTAAATGTCCAAGATGTTGAAACCATATTTCAATAAATGATATTAAAGAAGAATTATGTCCAAGATGTTTTGATGTTATCAATAATTAATTTATTGATTAAAGGCTAATGTTAGCCTTTTTTTAATATAATTATTTTATGAAAAAAATATTAAAAAGAGTTGATAAGAAGATATTTACTAAGAACTTTATAATTCTTTGTTTTGTAATGGGTGTTTTTTTAGCAATAGATCAATTTACCAAGTTGGCCTTATTTGCTAAGATTAGTCCTGATAAAATCTGTCATAATATTCAGAATCGTTATGTAGTAGATAAAGGATTGATTGGAACAAGATTGGTAACAAATACTGGTATGTTTTCTTCCCTTGGTGCTAATGTTGTTCCGTACTGGGGAGTTCAAACATTAACAAGTATTGTATTCATTTTCCTTGTATTTGGTGCTCTAATATCAAAAAAAACTTTAACTGCTGTAGGTTTTTCTTTGATGGCTGCTGGCGCATTTGGTAATATTCTTGATAGGTTTATGCTTACATATGAATTAGATGGAAAAATATATCATTATGTAAGGGATTGAATTTACCATCCAAAAATGGATAGGGGTACATATAACTTAGCAGATGTTGAGGTTGTATTAGGTTCTATATTAACTGCAACTTCTATAATTATTAATTTATTTAAAGAAGAAAAAAAAGAAAATTCCAAAATTAATAAAAATAAAAAAATAAAATAATTACAAGGGTGATATATATCACCTTTTTCTTTATAATGTTTATATGGAAAAATTAGTAGCTAGATATACAGACAGAATAGATAAATATATTGCTGACAATACATCAATATCAAGAACCGATGTTCAAACATTAATAAAAGGTCATGCAATAGAGGTTGATGGCATTTCAGTAAGAAAGGCAAATTTTAAAGTAAATGAAGGAAATGAAATTAAAGTAACAAGAATTGTTCAAAGAGAAATTAATATTATTGCTCAAGAAATGGAATTAAATGTTGTTTACGAAGATGATGATATCATTGTAATTAATAAACCAAGTGGGTTGGTAGTTCACCCTGCACCTGGACATCCAAATGGAACACTTGTTAATGGTCTTATGCACAGATTTAAAGGTCAACTTTCAGATATTAATGGAGAAGTTAGACCGGGTATTGTTCATCGTATTGATAAAGATACTTCAGGACTTTTGGTTGTGGCTAAAAATAATAGGGCTCATGCTCATTTGGCGCAAGAAATTAAAGATCATAAAGTTGAAAGAACATATATGGCACTTGTAAAAGGAAGAGTTACAAATGAAATAACTCATATTGATTTACCAATCGGTAGAGATTCAAAGCATCGTCAAAGAATGGCTGTTCAAAGACAAAATTCAAAGCATGCTAAAACACATGTTTTTATTGAAAAAGTTATGGAAAACACAACATTAGTTAGATGTGAATTGGAAACAGGTAGAACACATCAAATTAGAGTTCACTTAAACTATATTGGACACCCAATTATTGGAGATCCCTTATACGGAACAAAGATTGATGATTTTGGACAAAGACTTCATGCATATCAATTAAAACTTTTACATCCTAATGGAGAGGTAATGTTTTTTGAAGCACCAGTGCCAAAAGAATTTTTTGAAAATGTTAAAAAATAATATTTTAATATGATTAATTTAGATTTAAAGTAAAAATAGATTTTTTAAACTCTTGCCTCGGCAGGTTTTTTATTCTAATTTACTTTATACTCTATTGCTTTTTCTTTTTAATTGTATTTTATCTTTTACACTTTGATATTTATTTAAGAGTAATTATTTAATTTGTAATCTTCTTTTAAGGAAATGTTAAGCCAAATCAATTTAGCAGTTTCTTCCAATATGAATTCAATTGGTATTTCAAATATTTGGACGTTTCTAAATTCTTCTATTTTTTCAAATAAATTTATAGATAGGGAATTTATTTGTGGAATAAAATCAAATACATCTAATTGAATCTTATCCCATAGATTATTTAAGACAAATTGTATATCTTTTTTTGATTATTTTGTTACATCTCCACATAAAGAAGACTTTTTTAACTTAAAACATTTTTTATATGAATCGATTATTTTTGAAAAAATTACAAATTCCAACAACTTGATTCCAAAAATTATATTAAATTGAATTCAAGAACTTTATTGGATTTATGGTTGCTGCATTAAAATGATTTTTAAAATATACATAGATGCATTAACTGAAGAACCATTAAAATATGTTTTAAAGTTAATAGATATTGCTAAATTGGTGAGTATACTTCTTAACTATAAGGATCATAGCTTAAATGACTGAGAATATCAAATGAATCACAATTTATAAACTATGATAAAGTCACTCAAAAAATATACTTATGGTTTTAATGGTTGGTTCTCTTTACCTGAGTTATATATAAAAACTAACGATGAAGATGAGTCATGAAAATTTCTAAGTCCAGGAACTTCATTTAATTTTGGGCATAAAATAAGTTCATATGAAAAACCACGAGAACTTTGACAAAGTATTTCTTATTTTGGTGGTTATTAACAAAAAAAACAACTAATTATTTATTAGTTGTTTTTTTGTAGAGTTCTTCTAATTCTTCTTCAATTTCTCACTTCATCCTTAAATATGATTTGCCCATTAATTCCCAATTTTCTATTCTTTCAAAGTTTCATCTTTTGTTATAATCTTTTTTTGAACAACTTCTTCATTTTTTACTATCCTGCGCTCTTATACAAATGTAAACAAATGTAAAAATAAGAAGTGCAGGAAGAAATATTGGGCAAAATATTCATTTATTCTTGAAATCGGTTTGAAGAAACCATCATTGAAAACTCTTTTTTTCGGTAAGTAAAAGAGGTTTATTTATTACTTTTTCAACAATCTTTGCACTTGCTTCATCCTTGCAAAATCTTTTGATAATCCTTCTTGATCTAATAAAAATATTGATATATTCACAAAAATCTAAGTAAAAATATAATACAAAACCTATATTTATAAAAATCATTCAAATTTCATTACAGTTTCATCAAAATAAAGGATCTTTATGAAAATAAAAAAATGCAGGTAAGTAAGTTGCTAAAAAGAACAATAAGAACATAATAAAAACTTTAATCATCACAAAAGTTGAATATATTCTATTTATCCTATATGCATTTTTAATTATTTCTTCATTATTCATATAATAATTATAATCTCATCTCCCTCTTTGTGAGTTATCTTTTTGTTACAATAAAAATACAAAATACCAAAGATATTTTTGGAGTAAGTTCCCTTTTTGTTACTTATTTTACCTAAAGTTAATATATAGAAACGTTATATAGACAATAGTTATTTAATTAAGTTTTAAGGTAGAAAGAGATTTTCAACATTTTGTTAGTCAACAAGATTCCTTGGTCGATAAAAAAGTACTTATCTATTGTAATAGTCCAATAAATTCATTATAGTAGATAAGGATTTTTAAATATAAAGGATTTGAAGAACAAATAAGATAAAAAAAGTTGCTGAGTGATGAGAGTTTAAGCCTTTTTATCATAGGAATAATTTGCGTGGGAACCAATATTTTTTAAATTTAATTAGTTGACTTTAGTTAATGATTATATTGTTAGTTATTTTTAAAAAGGATAATAAAAAAATATTGAATAAATCAATATTAGACCATTATTTTTTTATTAATTGCTAAGGTATAAAAAGTAAGTTCTGTTATTTTGAAGTCTGATTTATCTTTCTATTTTCAAAAGGATTTAGATAATTTTGCTAGTTGTTTTAAAAGAAAGTTTCGCAACTTCTATCAGTTTATCCTTTCCATATTTATTAACAAATTCAAGTGCTGCATTCACAACTCTATCATTTGTTCCTAAAGGGAAGTTCATATTATATTTTTTACATTGAGCTTCCATCATTTTTAAGAAATATGCACGTGCAACAATTGAAGCTGCAGCAACCGAAACATGTTCCATCTCTCCTTTAGTTACCATTTTTAATTTGGGTTTAATACCTTTTATGTCTAGTGAAGATTTTTCTATTCTCTGAACATACTTATTAAAAGAGTTTTCATTTACATATTGGTCCAAAATAACCAAATCAATATCATCTACTCTAGATTCAACAGCGTTTATTGCTTGCAAGTGTATTATTGTTTTTAATTCATGAGCATTGAAAGAAGTGTTTAATTTATTGTAACCTTTTTGACTCAAATGTCTAACACTTGATTTTATTAATGGTTTAATTTTTTCAAAAAGTTCTAATATTTTTTTATCGGTTAATTTTTTGGAATCTGTAATTCCCATATCTTCTAATTTTTTAATGTGTTGCAGAGGAACAAAAACAGCGGCAGCAACTAATGGTGTCATGTAGTCACCAACTCCCGTTTCATCTGCACCTATTATTTTTAAGTTTCTATAGATTGCTTTCATACATACATTATAAGGAAAAATAGAATTTTATTAAATACCTTTCAATACCTTTAAGGTATAATTTAAACATGATTGGCATAGACTTAACAACTATTTCACGTTTCAAAGGCAAGGAAGACGCTTTTGCAAAACGAATCTTAACAAAAGAAGAGTATTATGAATTTAGTTTGGCAAATAATAAAACTGAATTCATAGCAACAAGATGAGCGATTAAAGAAGCTCTTTTTAAAGTTGATAATTCTTTTAAAAACTATGCAGAAATCGATATAAAAAAACAAGATGGTAAATATATTTATCCAAACTTTGAAATTTCAACTTCAAATGAATTGGATTCTATAATTGCTATCGTAATTAAGGAGAAACAATGTCATTGTTAAAATTTAAAGTTGGTGCATTAACGCCATATTGATTATTTAAATGTTGAAGAGCCGGGAAAATTGCAAAAAAAGCTAATAGAGATCCTGAAAAATATTCAGATGAATTCAGATGAGGATATGCTATGAAAAGATCTAAAAAAACTCTTAAAGGTTTTAATGTAGTTTTAGATATTAAAGGGTATGATAATATTCCAAAAGGAACTGCTTTGCTTACACCAAACCATCAATCATGAATTGATTCGCTAATTATGGTTGCAGCACTTTCAAAACAAACAGAAGAAAAAGGCATTAAACATAAGAGAGCTGTGTTTTTAGCTAAAAAAGAAGTTTTGGATAAAAAATCTTTCAAAGGATGAGGTAAAATAACAAATACATTTTTCATTGATAGAAAAAATCCACGTGAGTCATTAAAACAAATTGATGCAATGGGTAAATATGCTAAAGAAAAACAAGATTTAATGGTTATATTCCCTGAGGGAACAAGAACAAAAGATGGAAAACTACAAGAGTTTAAATCTGGTGCTTTTAGATTGGCTAAAAAAGAATATGTACCAATCGTTCCTGTTACTATAAATCATTCTCATATTGGAGCTAACTTTTCAAGAAGTGGAAAAGTAACTGTTGAAGTTATTTTTGGTAAACCAATAAAACCAATTACTTTTATGAGCCAGCCAACTGATAAGATTGCTCAAAGGGTAAGAGGTAAAGTTAAGGAACATTATATTGAATTTGATGCTTCTGAAAAATCAGAAAGAGAAAATGAAATTTAATTATTTCTTGAAATAAAAAAATGTTTTCAAAGGTAGATAAAATATGGAAAAAGAATATAAATTAAATTTAAACAACTATAATGGACCTTTAGATCTTTTATTAGAATTGGTAAAAGATAAAAAAATGGATTTATTAACTATAGATTTAGCTGAATTAGCTACTGATTATTTAAGATTAATTAATGAGATGGAAGAAAAAGATATTGATATTGCTTCTGAATATTTAGTTATGGCAGCAACACTTATTCAAATTAAATCTAGAATGTTATTGCAAAATCCTAAAGAGGATGCGAAAGTTGAAGAAGATAAAAATGCTATTGTCCAAAGACTTGCTGAATATCAACAATTCAAACAATTTTCGGCATTATTGAAAGAAAAAGAGCAAGAAAGAAAGAAAATACACATCAAAAATCATGATGAATATGTCTTTTTTGAAAAACCTATTGACGAAACTCGTTTAGATGGTAGTTCAAATCCTGTTAAATTAATTATGGCATTAAGGAAAATGTTTGAAAGAACTCATGCCGCCAAATTAAGAACGGGTACAATCTCTTCATTTAATATTTCACCAGAAGAAAGAGCAGAAGAAATAAGGATAATTTTAGAAACTCAAGATCAATTATTATTTGAAGAAATTTTCAATGTACCAACCTTAAAACACTTTGCTGTTACGTTATTAGCGATATTAGACATGGCTAGATTACAAGAAATCACAATAAATCAGGATGAACAATTTGGAACAATTAATATTACTAAAGGGGGCAATGATGCATAAAATTATAGAAGCATTATTATATGTAAAAGGTGCTGACGGATTAACTCCTAAATCACTGGCATCTATTCATGAAGAATTAGGAACAAGTGCTGCAAGAAAAGAAATGAAATTATTTATGAATCAATGAAATTCTGTTGATCATGGAATAATTGTTGTTGAATTTAAGGATAACTTTAAATTTGCAACTAAAGAAGAATTACATGATAAAATTTCTGATCTTGTTACCAATGAGAAAAAACAAAGATTGTCAAATGCAGCTATTGAAACAGCTGGAATAATTGCCTATAAGCAACCAATAACAAAATCTCAAGTTAATATGATAAGAGGAGTTGCTTCAGAAGCAGTTGTAAATACATTACTTGTAAAAGGATTGATAGAAGAAGCTGGTGTTGCACAAACTCCAGGTAGACCAATACTATATAAAATTTCCAATAAATTCTATGACTACTTCAATATTTCTTCATTGCAGGAATTACCGAAATTACCTGAATTTGAAGGAGATGATGAAGAAGGAGATTTTGAATTATTTTCTTCACAAAGATATGACAATAAGTAAAAATTTATACACTTTTTAACGGTGTATTTTTTTATAAATTGAAGTGGGTATTAATAGCATTATTTTATGTATAATTCAAATATGAAAAATGAACAAAGAATACAAAAATTAATTTCACAAGCCGGGGTGGCTTCACGTCGAAAAGCTGAAGAATTAATACAGCAAGGAAAAGTAGTGGTAAACGAGAGAGTTGCAAAAATAGGAGATAAAGCAACCTTTAAAGATGATATTTTAGTTAATGGAATTCCATTAATAAAACAGCAACATATTTATTTTATTATGAACAAACCTTTGAAAACTATAACATCACTTAGCGATGATAGAGAAAGAGTAACAGTAGTAGATTTAATAAAAGAGAATGCTTATGTATTCCCTGTTGGTAGATTGGATTACAATACAACTGGTACATTATTATTGACAAATGATGGTGATTTAGCCAATAAACTAATGCACCCTTCTAGTCAGATTCCAAGAACATATAGAGCAAGATTAGAGCGTCCATTAACTGATTCTGAACTTAACTTTTTAAATTCAGATAAAGTATTACTTGATGGTGAAAAAACTGAGCAAGTAGTGCAAAAAGTTGATGCTAAAGCATACATGGTTTCTCTTACACAAGGGAAATATCACCACATTAAAAGAATGTTTGAACTTGTCGGAGTTAGAGTTCAATCTCTATCTAGAATGGAATTTGCTGGGCTTACATGTGCTGGTATTAAAAAAGGGGATTATAGACAGTTAAGATCCAAAGAAATTAAGTGATTAAAACAATTAGTTAAATAATTTTAAAAAAGTTGAAACAATTCAACTTTTTTTTAATTCTTAGTGTTAAAATTAATATATATAAAAAAGGAGAAAATTATGATTAAATTAGGAAAATCAAAGAAAAATTTATTCACTTTAGAAGCAGTATTTGAAAAATCAAAAATGCCTAAAGAAGTTTTAAAAGAAAAAAATATTATTACTGAATTCCCAACGGAATCGAAAGCATATATATATTTAGGTAAAAAATCTGCTTATTCAGTTGAAACACTTAAGGGAACAATTGAAAAAATCGTTAAAGGTAATAAACGTGGATTTAATATTTTAGTTGATTCTTTTATTGCTGATAAAGTAAAAGAAAAAAATGTTGTTAAATCATTTGTTGAAGAAGGTACATATTTCGCAAATACTTTATGAAATAAAAAAACTGGAGATAATAAACCAAAAGAAGCTAAGGAAATGATTTTAGTAAACGCAAAATCTAAAACTTCAAAAGACGTTGCAAAAGAATCTACTATTCTTGCTGAATCACAAGCATTTGTACGTAAAGCACAATTAATGTCACCAAATGAAGCTAATTCAATTACATTAGCAAATATGTATAAAGATTTCTTCAAAGGTACAAGAAACGTTAGTGTTAAAGTTTTAGAAAAACCTGAGATTGAAAAATTAGGTATGGGATTATTATTAGCTGTTAATTCAGGTTCTAACAGTGACGCAAGAGTTGTTGTTGTTGAGTATAAAGGAGATAAATCTTCAAGCGAAAAAACAGTAATGGTTGGTAAAGGTATTACTTTTGACGCTGGTGGGGTTAACTTAAAACCAGGTCGTCATATTAATGGTATGAAATATGATATGACTGGTTCAGCAGTTATTGTTGGAGCTATGAAAGCAATTGCACAATTCAAGCCAAAAGCTAACATTTCTATTGTTGCAACATTAACAGATAATATTGTATCAAGAACTTCTATACTTCCTGACTCAGTTGTTACTTCAATGAATGGTAAAACTGTTGAAATAAATAATACTGATGCTGAGGGTAGATTAGTAATGGCTGATGGTATTACATATGGTATTAGAAAATTAGGCGCTACAAAAATTATTGATATTTCTACACTAACAGGTGCTGTACTTGCAGCTCTTGGACATACTTTTTCAGGTGTTTGAACAACTGAAGAATCAGATTGAAAAAATATTGAAAAAACTGCTAAAGAACAAGGTGAACTTGTTTGAAGAATGCCTTTCCACAATGACTTTACTAAATATATTAAAGGTTCATTAGTGGCAGATCTTAAAAATACTGATTTTACAGGTAATGCAGGTTCTTCTTCAGCTGCTGAATTCCTAAGAGAATTTACAGAAGATAAACCATATATCCATATTGATATTGCAGGTACTGCTGCAAAAGGTGATATGTGTATGGGACCATTAGTTAAAACACTAGCTAAATTATTCAAATAATAATTAAGAATAAAATATCTCTTATTGGGATATTTTTTTTACACCTTTGATTTTTCATTATCAATTACAAATACTATATAATAAAATAATAATGAGGTGAATATGGAAAATATTTTAAATGGTAAGCAAGTTGCAAAAGAAATTAAAGAAAAATTAAGTTTAAGAGTTCAAGAGATAAAAAAACAAGGGTGCGAACCACAAATGGCAATAATAAGAGTTGGGGAAGACCCTGCTTCAATAATATATTTGAAGCATAAAAAGATTGCCTGTGAATCTATTGGTATTAAGTATAAAGAAATTATTTTACCAAACAAAATTTCTGAACAAGAATTAATATCAAAAATTGATGAAATTAATAATGATAATTCAATTCACGGATTAATTGTTCAATTTCCTTTACCAAAACATATTTCCAAAAAGAAAATTATGAAGATTATTAACCCTATTAAAGATGTTGATGGATTGCATCCTATAAATATTTCTAAGATGCATCAAGGTATCGAAGGTTTAAAACCTTGTACGCCTCTTGGGATAATAACTTTACTTAAGTATTACGGAATAAAAATAGAAGGTCTTGACGCAGTTGTTATAGGCCGTTCTAAGATTGTTGGTGAACCTGTTTCTAAAATGCTTTTAATGGAAAATGCAACTGTTACTACATGTTTTTCAAAAACAAAAGATATAACTAAATATACAAAAACAGCTGATTTAATTATCGCTGCCGCTGGATCTCCACATTTAATAACTAAGGAAAAAGTTAAAAAAGGTGCAATACTAATTGATGTTGGGGTATCAAGAGTTAATGGAAAAATATTTGGAGATATAGATTTTGAAAACTTAAAAGAAGATGCTTTATGAATAACTCCAAATCCTGGTGGTGTAGGTCCTATGACAATTGCTTCTTTATTGACTAATTTAGTCAAAGCTATTGAATTTCAAAATAACAATAAATAAATTCTCAGGAATTTATTTTTTTATATAAGTAAATCAAAAGAATAATTTTAACTTTCTTAATTGCTTTATAATAAAAGCATGAAAATAACATGTATAGGATATAACTCAAATGGCGAAGGAATCGCTAAATATAATGATAAAGTTTTTTACGTACCTGGACTTATAAAAGGTGAATCAGCAAAATGCTCAATTGAATTTGAAAAAGAGAAATGAGGTAGGGCTAAAGTAGAGGAAATTTTAGAGCCTTCGATTCTTAGGAATTATGATTTACCTAAAAATCACTTAGAAATTGGCGGATATGAAATCATGCATATGAATCGTGAAGAACAAACTAATTTCAAAATAAATAAGATTATTAATGACTTTAAACAAAATGCTAAAACTGAGATAAAATTAGATGAAATTTTTATCGGTGATAAACAATTTAGATATAGAAACAAAGTGACTCTGCATAATGGTGGATTTCATAAAAGAGGAACAAATCAAGTAATAAAAATGGAAGATTTCCTCTTAACTGATATCGATGTTAAAAATATTAATAAAAAAGGTAATTATATTATTAGAAAATTAGATACTCAAATTGAAGGCTATAGAGGCGAAAATAAATTTACTACAGATACTATGTTGGGTATTGAATTTATTATTAAACTAGATGCATTTTATCAAGTTAATAAAGAAGTTGCAATTGCAGCGTATAGTAAAATGTTGGAATTTATAGAAGATAATATGATTGTTTTTGATCTTTATTCAGGGATTGGAACAATTACTTTATTAGCAGCTCAAAATGCTAAAAAAGTTTATGGTATAGAAAGAAATAATGCATCACACTCTTCTGCAATTTTAAATAAAGAAAACAACAACACTGAAAATGTAGAATTCGTTAAAGAAGATGTTATGAATTTTTTAAAAGAAACTTCAGTTAAACCTGATGTAGTTATTGTTGATCCTGCACGTAGTGGTCTTGGTAAAGAAGTTTGTGCATCATTACTAGAATTACTTCCAAAAACAATAATTTATCTTTCTTGCAATCCAGGTACACAAGCAGCTGATTTCTTTAGATTAAAAGATAAGTATGAAATAACTTATGCAAAACCTTTTGATATGTTTCCACAAACGCATCATATTGAAAATTTGATTATTTTAAAAAGTAAATAAAAAATGTAACTTTGATGGTTACATTTTATTTGGCTATTTAGTTTTTTTGATAATTAAACGACTTTAATTAGTCTATCTTTACCATTTCCTTCTTTTTGGTCTCTAAGGATATGGAAAATTTCAATTTGAACATTAGAATCTGTATGAATTCCGTGTTTATGCCCTCTTCTGAATCCCACGACTTCTTTTTCAATGTCTTCAAGTGTATGTCCTTGAGCAATGATTTCTTTTGTTGATTTTAATACTGCTTTATATTGATACATATTTATCACCTCAATATAATTATAACTTGTTTAGTGTATAATTCATACAAATAAAGGAGTTAAAATGAAAAATTTTACTTATAAAGAAATTGTAGATAATAAGTTTTTATTGGCTGCACTTATTATTTTCATAATTGCTTTGGTTTTTATGTTTATTATGCAAATTGTAGTATTAATTACTTATATTAAAACATCATGAATTGATAGGAGAAATTCTAAAAACATGACTGGTGGTGATTTAGCTAGAAAAATACTAGATCAAGAAGAAATGCAAGATACAAGAATTGTTTCTTCATTCTTTTATGTTAAATATTGAAATCATTCAAGATTTAGAAAAACGTTTAAGTTACGTCCTTGAACAGTAAATAGAAGTTCTTTATGAACAATGACTGAGGCAGCGCAACAAACTGTAGTTTCTACTTGAAGAAAGAAAAAAGGCAGAATGGGTATGAATTTTACAATATTTAGAATACCAACAATATTGTCAATTATTTCAGTTTTACTTTCTATACTTGTTATTGCATATTCTTTTTTAACATTAAGAGAAGATGCAAGTGGTAATATTTCCCATTCTCGAATTATAAAAACAGCTACTATTATCATAATTACTTTTCTATTTATAGGTATGTTAGTATCTTGGGCTGATGTTGTTAAAATGAAAATTATTAGAAAACATGTATTACCAATATTAGAAAAACAAGGCTTTACACAAGAAGAAATTAAAAAATTTAATATCATTTATACTTCTAGATTACTTTTAGCCATAGCTACAGCTATTTACAATACTATATTATTAATTTTAAAAATATCAACAATGTCAAAAGGTGATAATAAAAAATAAAAATTAGCACTCTAAACTATAAAGTGCTAATTTTTTTTATTGTGTTATAATTAAGTAGATATGTGTTTAGCATTTACAAAAATGTTATACTTTAATTATCTTAATAAGGAGGTAAAATGAATCCATTTTTCCAAACCAATATACCAACAACAAAAGAAATGTGAAAAAACGAGCCTAATAAATTCAGGCAATGAATCATACTATTGGGTGCTTCATTATTAATTTTTGCAACATTACTAGTAATTTCAATTATTTTAGTTTCAACTAATATATCTTCAATTAGAAGTGATCTTCTGGATATTATGCAAAAGAATATTTCTGTTAATGATTGGGATCAAAATAGTGCTGAGTCTGGTGTTAATCATTTTATATACTTTAGATTAATAGGGGCTTCAGTGTTTATGGCTATATTAATAATAGTAGGTCTTGTTCTATATGGCATTACTGTATATAAAGCATATAAAAACAAAACATTTTCTAAAATTTCTGGATTTACTATTTACTTTTCAGAATTTGTAGGATTTTTAGCGATGATATTAATGGTTTACCAATTTTCAACAATGGTATCATTTACTCAAATTATGAAAGAGAATTCAGGAATTATTGTTTGAGTTAGTGCACAAGTTTTCTCAATAACATTATTTGTATTTGCTTGACAAGTTTCAAGAATTAGAAAACAATTTGCATACGCTGAAAAAATTGAGGAAATGAAGAAAAATCCTCAATTCCAAGAGATGCAAGCTCAAATGCAAAATCTATTTGCGCAAGCACAACAAAATTCAGGTAATTATGGACCAACAGCTGGAAAAACAACACAAAATGATAATTCTAATTCATCTCCAATAAATGCTGAAGCATCAGAAATAAAAGAATCACCAGAAGTAACAGAACTTAAGAAATTAAAGATAGAAGAATTGCGAAATATTGCTTTTCAATTATCCATTTCGGGATATGATAAAATGTCTAAAGATGAATTAATTGAAATCATCATTAGAGTTACAAATGGTGAATAGTTAATACTTTTATTAAATACCTTATTGGTATTTTTTTTATCTATTTTTAAAAATAGAAAAGACTTTTGCTCCTGTCTAAATATATTGGTGTTTTATTTTTTATTAAAGCCGATACACTAGGGTCCATTTTTTTGCAAAAAAATACCGATACACTAGGTAGAGTTGTGTATAATATTGTTGCTATTAAACATAGCTAAACATATTTGATTAAAATAAACAAACAAAAAAATGACAAAATAAACATTTAAATATATGAAAGGAAGTATAAATGCCAACAATTAACCAATTGGTAAACCAAGGGCGTAAGTCAAAAGTTTCAAAAACTAAAGCTCCAGCTCTTAATGTAGGATATAACTCTCTTAAAAAGAGACCTACTAACACAACAGCACCATTCAAACGTGGTGTATGTACAAGGGTCGCAACAATGACACCTAAAAAACCTAACTCTGCTTTACGTAAGTATGCAAGGGTTAAATTATCAAACGGAATGGAAGTTACAGCTTACATCCCAGGAGAAGGACATAACCTTCAAGAACACTCTGTAGTATTAATTAGAGGAGGAAGAGTTAAAGACCTTCCAGGGGTAAGATACCACGTAGTTAGAGGAACACAAGATACTGCTGGAGTTGATGGACGTAACCAATCAAGATCAAAATACGGAACAAAGAAACCTAAGAAATAGGAATAAGGAGATAAACAATGGCAAGAAGAAATAGAGCACCCAAAAGAGAAGTTCTGGCGGATCCAGTTTTCAACTCAAAAATCGTTACTAAACTTATTAACGGTATTATGCTTGATGGAAAAAAATCAACAGCACAGACAATCTTATACTCAGCATTTGACACAATTAAAGAAAAAACAGGTAAAGAACCTATTGAAGTATTTAAACAAGCAATGGAAAATATTACACCTCAATTAGAAATTAGAACAAGAAGAATTGGTGGGGCAAACTATCAAGTACCTACTGAAGTTTCAGCAACAAGAAAGCAAACATTATCATTAAGATGATTAATTAATTACTCAAGATTAAGATCAGAGTACACAATGGATGCTAGATTAGCAGCTGAAATTATTGATGCTTCAAATAATACTGGAGCTTCTGTTAAGAAAAAAGAAGATACACATAAGATGGCCGAAGCTAATAAAGCATTCGCTCACTTTAGATGATAGGAGATACCCAATATGGCAAGAGAATTTGACCTTAAAGATTATAGAAATATTGGTATCATGGCCCACATCGATGCCGGTAAAACAACTACTACAGAACGTATTCTTTACCACACAGGTAAAATCCACAAAATAGGAGAAATACATACTGGTGAATCTCAAATGGACTGAATGGAACAAGAACAAGAACGTGGTATTACAATTACATCAGCTGCAACAACAGCTTTTTGAAAAAATAAAAGAATTAACATTATTGATACACCAGGACACGTTGACTTCACAGTTGAAGTTGAACGTTCACTACGTGTATTAGATGGTGCAGTTGCAGTTCTTGATGCACAATCAGGTGTTGAACCGCAAACTGAAACAGTTTGAAGACAAGCAACAAACTACCATGTTCCAAGAATTGTATTTGTTAATAAAATGGATAAAGCTGGAGCAAACTTTGAAGAAGCTGTTAAATCAGTTAGAACAAGACTTGGTGGAAATGCAGTTCCTGTTCAATGAAACATTGGAGCAGAGGATGATTTTGAAGGTCTAATAGATCTTATCGAAATGAAGGCTTACTATTATGATGGTGCAGCCCAAGAAGAACCAGAAATCAAGGAAATTCCTGCGGATTTATTAGAAATTGCAACAATTAAAAGACAAGAACTTGTTGAAGCTGTTGCTGATTTTGATGAAGAACTAATGATGTTAGCATTGGATGGGGAAGAAGTTCCTGCTGAAATGCTATCTGCTGCTGTTCGTAAAGCTACACTTACATCACAATTCTTCCCAGCATTGTGTGGTACAGCCTTTAAAAATAAAGGTGTAAAAACATTATTAGATGGTGTTGTTAATTTCTTACCTTCACCACTTGATGTACCTGCTATTAAAGGTGTATTAGAAAATGGCGAAGAAACAACAAAACCTTCTTCAGATGAAGAGTCATTCTCAGCACTTGCATTCAAAATTATGACTGATCCATTTGTTGGTAAATTAACATTCTTTAGAGTATATTCAGGTGTACTTTCAAAAGGTTCTTACATTTACAATGCAACAAAAGGTAAAAAAGAAAGAATTGGTCGTATTTTAGAAATGCACGCTAATTCTCGTGAAGAAGTAGATGAAGTTAGAGCAGGAGATATCGCTGCTGGAGTTGGTCTTAAAGATACAACAACTGGTGATACACTAACAAACATGGAAAATCCTGTTATTCTAGAACAAATGGTATTCCCAGAGCCTGTTATTTCACTTGCTCTTGAACCAGCTTCAAAAGCTGCTTCTGAAAAACTATCATTAGGACTTCAAAAACTAGCTGAAGAAGATCCAACATTTAAAACTTATACAGATGATGACACTGGTCAAACAATTATCGCTGGTATGGGTGAATTACACTTAGATATTATCGTTGATCGTCTAAAACGTGAGTTTAAAGTTGAATCAAATGTTGGTGCTCCACAAGTTGCTTATCGTGAAACAATTACTAAAGCAGCTAAATGTGAAGGTAAACATGTTAAACAATCAGGTGGTAAGGGACAATATGGTCATGTATGAATTGAATTTGAACCAAACCAAAACAAAGGATTTGAATTTGTTGATGCTATTGTTGGTGGTAAAGTTCCTAAAGAATACATCAACTCAGTTAAAGTTGGGGTTGAAAACGCTCTTAAAGCCGGTATTGTTGCTGGTTATGAAATGATCGATGTTAAAGCTACTTTATTCGATGGTTCATACCATGATGTCGATTCATCAGAAATGGCATACAAAATTGCTGCTTCTAAAGCGCTTAAAAAAGGAATGGAAAATCTTGGAGCTACAATCTTAGAACCAATCATGGATGTTTCAATTATCGTTCCTTCTGAATACTTTGGAGACGTTATGGGTGATATTTCATCAAGACGTGGACAAATTAAAGGTAATGAAGAAAGATCTGATGGAGCACAAGTTGTTAGAGCTGACGTTCCATTATCAAATATGTTCGGTTATGCAACACAACTAAGATCATTTACTCAAGGTCGTGGTACATACCAAATGCAATTTGATCACTATCAAGCTGCACCTAAGTCAGTAAGAGAAGAAATTATTAAAAAAAGAGCTAAATAATAAGCTTGGAACCAATCGATTGACCGATTGGTTTTTTTATTTGCTAATGTTATTTTTATATGTCTTTTGTTCTAAAACGAAATCTTATATTAAAATATAAATAATATGACAGATAAAAAAATTAAAATACAAATTTACCAAATTAGAGAAAGCCACAAAAGAATAAGAGGAGAAATTTTTACAGAACTTAAAAAGAATTATCGGATTGAATTGCATAAAATAACTATTGAGGAAATAGATGAAATTATAAATAAAAAAGTTCATTTGTTAATTTTTGATTCAATAGATCCAAAAATAATCGATTCAAAAATAATCGATGCAATACAAGCTAACAATAAACATTTATATACTATGTTTGTTGGAGAAAAAATAACTGAAGAGATTGCAACCAATCTTTTCATCAATAATATAGATTATATTTGCGAGGGTTCTTTTAAAAATGAATACATATTATCTTTATTGAAATCTATTTTAAAGAGAAAATCAAAAAAATACTTTATTGAATCAGTGATTAAATATAAAAATATAAAGATTGACTCAATTTGCCATGAAATATTCATTGGAAGCAAATTAGTAGAAACATCAAAAAAAGAATTTAAATTAATTAGATTCCTAGTAGAAAATAATGAAGATTTTTTAACTAAAGCAGAAATATTTAAATCTATTTGAGGTTATGATGAAGACGTTAGTAGAACACTAGATCAATATTTACACAGAATAAAGAAAAAAATTGGCAATGAAGTTTTAATAGTTAAGGATAAATCTAGCAGAATAAAAATGCTATAAAGTAGAGAATTATCTCTATTTTTCTTTTTTAATTATTATGCATTAACACATGTTAAAGAAAATTAACAAATGTTATTAGTAATTAATGACTATGCCTTTTTATTTTTTCTATAATAATTTTATGTGCTAAGTCACAATTTAATCAAGAATTTTAAAAGGGAGAATCAAATGAAAAATAAAAGTATTAAATATAGTTTAGGTGCATTGTCAATTATGGCTTCTATAGCAACACCAATTGCAACAGTTGTTTCATGTGGTGGCAATGATGATGCAGCTTTAACTGCAAAAGGATCATCAACAGTGCTTCCATTTATGTTAGCATTTGCAAAAAAATATGATGATATTGAGGTGCAAGTTGCTGGAGGTGGATCTGGAGCGGGGCAAAAAGCAATAATTGATGGTAGTGTAGATTTTGGGAATATGTCAGCAACTCCTGATTCAAAGGAAATAATTGGTTCTGAAAAATTTAGAACAGTGACAGTTGGTATTGATGGTTTATCAATAGTTATTAAAGGTAAAAAAACTTCAAAAGCTAATATAAGTGATATTCTTTCAATTTTTACCGAATCAAAAGGTAGTGCAAAGTGACTTGCTTCTGCTAAAAATATCTTTGGAAGTGATGCTTCTCTAAGTAATGTTGAGGTTTTATCAAGAGAAAATCCTGATAAATCAGGTACAGCAGAAATTTTTGGAATTGGTTTAGGTAAATTATCAGGTACAGATCAAAATAAAATATCTCATCACCCTAAAAATAGTGAATTAAATGGTGTTACTAATACAACATCAGAGGCCAATAGTGAAGCCTTTAATACGTTAAAAGGAACTAATAAAAAATATGGTATTACATATCTTTCATTAGGTGTTGCTGATTCATTGATTAAAAAGGCAACAGCAAATAATGAAGGTGAGTTTTCAAAGGTTACTTTAACAGATTCAAAAGGACATGAAATGATTCCACTATCAGCAAATGTTGGTAAAACTTATAATTGAGCTAGACCATTAAATGTTATTTATAATGCAAGTGCTGATAATAAAAATGACTTAATTAAATTTGTTGAGTCAATGTTGAAACCAGAAGGTCAAGCAGTACTTCCTAGCGTTGGGTATTTAAAATTGACTAAAGAACAATTAAAAGCTGAAGGGATCACCTCAATTAATGACAAAGAAATGTTGGAATCAAACAAAATTAACGGTCAAAATGGATTGAAAATAGATATCAAATGATAAATAATAGTACAAAACATATACAAAAGAAGAATATTTTGAACAAACTTTTCAAAAGTTTTGTTCTTTTGGTTTCTTTTGTCTCTGCATCAATAATTCTTATGATTATAGGTTTTGTTTTTATAAAAACATTGCCAATGTTCAAAGATGAAAATTGAGCACACAAATTTAATTCAACTTACGGGATAATAGATGGTTTGATAACAACATTTGTAATTGCTTTCCTATCATTAATTATTGCGATGTGAATAGGTACTAGAATTGCTATATTCATATTCTTTAAAATTAAAAATAAAAAGCTTAAATCTATATTTAGATTTATTAATGAATTACTTGCAGGTATCCCTTCTGTAGTATTTGGATTATTCGGGATATTTGCACTATCTCCTTTAGTTGCAAAAATATTTAATGCAAATTTCACATCTGGATCAGTGTATTCTGTAATTATAGTTTTAACAATGATGATAATACCAACTATATCTTCTTTAACTTTGAATGCATTGAAAGGTGTGCCAGATAATTATTATAATGGTGCATTAGCATTGGGCAATACAACTAATCAATCAATATATAAAGTTGTATTAAAATCAATTAGAAAACAAAGAATTGTTATCACGGTATTATCTGTTGGTAGAGTTATTGGTGAAACAATGGCAGTATCCATGTTGATACAATCACATCCAATAAACCCTTTTAGTCACTCCGAAGGTTTTCTAGGATTTTTAAGAGGTAATTCAGGTAATGTTGCAACTATAATTCCTAATAATATGTTCCCTCAAAGTGGTGACGTTAGTATATCAAGAGGTTATGTTTATTCTATAGGTTTAATAATACTTATCTTTATATTAATTATAAATGGATTTACAGCTTATATATTTAGGACTAAAAAAATAAAGAAAGTGAAAAAAGTAACAACAAATAAATACATTCTTATAAAAAATAGTTCTATAGAATGATTTCAAGTAAATATTTTAGAATACGTAAGCAAGATTAAAAGTAATATTATTAACTATATTATGTTCTTTGTTAAAAATAAGGATTTAAAGAAAAGGATCCTTTATCAAAAAAGGAAAACATTTTCGGAAATATTAGCAGTTTCTATAGGGTTTTCATTAGTTTTTTGAATTTTCGGATATGTGTTAGTAAAAGGTGGACAATATTTTGAATTTTCACACTTAACAAATATTCAAAAAGGTCACGGAGATACAGTTGGTAAAGCATTGATTGTAACTTGCATATTAGTTTTTGGTGCAATATTACTTTGTCTCCCATTTGCAATGTGTTTAGCTATTTGATTTAGTGAGTATTCTTCGAAAAGTAAAATTTCAAAAGTTATGAAATTTCTAATGGATGCTTTACAGTCAACACCCTCAATATTATTTGGTATGTTTGGGATGGTATTTTTCATACAAACACTTAAAATGGGTAAAACTTTCTCATTGACAGCAGGGATTTTAACAATGTCAATAGTTATTTTACCTATGTTTACAAGAACTGTGGAACAATCATTGCAAAATGTTTCTCAAACCTTAAGAAACGCTTCATTAGCATTGGGCGCTTCAAAAGTTAGAACAATATTTAAAATAGTTATACCAACTGCTTTAAAAGGAGTTATTACAGGAATTATACTTTCAATTGGAAGGGTTATTTCCGAAACAGCACCTGTATACTTAGTTATGGGATTATCACCAGCTTGGCATATTAAAAGTAATTCTGGTGCACAAGTGCTTACAACTAGAATATATGTAAATGCAACTACACCTTCTGATTTAATTAAAGGTGACTCTTGAGCTTGAGAGGCAGCATTTGTAGCGATGATACTTATAATTTTTCTATATTTATTAGCTAATATAGTAGGTTGATATTTAAATAAAAAATCTGAAGGAAAATTAAAATTTAAAAATTTATTTAAAATTAAGAAAAGAGGCAAATTATGCAAGAAAATTATTTTGAGGTAAAAGATTTAAATCTTTGATATTTAAGTGGACAAAAACAAGCGCTGAAAAATATATCTTTAAATATCCCTAAAAAAGAAGTTGTTGCATTTATTGGTCCTTCTGGTTGTGGTAAATCTACATTACTTAGAATGTTTAATAGAATGAATGATTTAATTGAAGGCGTTAAAGTTAATGGTTCACTATTAATGGAAAATAAGGGATTAATTTCTAAAAAAATAAGAATGAATAGTGAAAAAAATAGTTTTAAAAAATTATTTTCAAAAGAAAAAGATAAAATTGATGTATCGCTTTTAAGAACTAAAGTAGGTATGGTTTTTCAAAAACCCAATCCCTTTCCTATGTCTATTTTTGGTAATGTTGCTTATGGTTTAAAAAGTGCGGGTATTAAAAATAAAAAACAAATAAAAGAAATAGTTGAACAATCCTTAAAAGATGCTGCACTTTGAGAAGAAGTTAAAGATAGGTTGAATGATCCTGCAAATGGTTTATCTGGAGGACAACAACAAAGATTATGTATTGCAAGAGCAATTGCTATGTCTCCTGAGGTATTACTGATGGATGAACCAACTTCCGCATTAGATCCAATTGCTACTGCAAAAATAGAAGATTTAATGAAGAAACTTAAAGAAAAATTTACTATTATAATAGTTACACACTCTATGCAACAAGCAGCAAGAATTTCAGATAGAACTGCTTTTTTCTATATGGGAGAACTTATCGAATTTAATACAACTAAAAAAATATTCACAAATCCTAAAGAAGATTTAACATCTCAGTATATAAATGGAGAAATGGGGTAGATATGAACGAACACATAATAAATACTAGTACAAATGAATTAAAAACATTACTAAATGAATTAGTTGGAATTGTTATAGAAATGAATTATCAATCAAAGAAAGCCATTTCATTAATGTCAACTAAAAAAGCAATGAAAGTATTTGACTTAAGAAATGAATTTGATAAAAAGTTTTCTATCCTTGAATCTGAGATAATTTTTAGCTTAACAAAAAAACCATTAGCTATTGAACTTAGAAGAACAATAAGTTATTTAATGATTGCAAAGGAATTAAAATCTATTTCAAATCACTCAAGAAAGATTGCAAAATTTACAATAATATCAGAAGATAAAATTTCACCTTCTTCACAATCAAGAATTAGAAATGTGCATAAACCTTTTAGGGAAATGTTGGACAGGCTTTATGACGTTATCAATTTAGAGGAAAAGGATTTTATTTTAGAAACCGCTAATATGGATGATGTAATTGATGATAGAACTAATAAAATTAGAAAATCAATAATTCAATCTGTTACTAATAAAACAGATAAAAAGTTAATTAATGAAAGAATTTATGTTTTAAATGTTGTTAATTCATTAGAAAGAGCTGCAGATCATATCGTAGATATATGCGAAAATATCTTATATATATTAACAAATAAAAGGATAAAACTTTAAAAAATAAAAAGAACGCATTACTTTCAATTGTATTGTGATTTTTTTTATTCATTTTTTTTGCTTTTAATATGTTATAAATAATATAAATAAATTACACGATTCATTAAGAGTTTGTTAAATGTGTAGTAAAAGGAGAATATTTTGAAGATAGATAATACGAGTAATACTGATAATATAATCTTAAAACTTATTCCTAATAGTTCACTTGGTATATTTATCTTAGTTATGTTTGCTTTGGCTGGCCTTGGACTATTTTTAGTTTCTATTAAATTAATGTCTTCTTCTTTGAAACAAATGACTGGAACTAAAATAACAAAAGTTATGAAAATTTTAAAGAAAAATCCTTTAATAGCTTGTTTCGTTGGTGTCTTATTTACAACTATGATACAATCATCAGATGGTGCTGTTGCATTGGCCATTGGATTAGTTGCGGCTGGTTTATTAGATTTAAAAACTGCAATAGCATTTATATTGGGAGCTAACATTGGTACGGCAACAACTTCAATAATTGTTGCTTCTGCTGATATTGATTCATTCAAATACGTTAAATATTCATTATTCTCTTTTGCTTTTTTAGGTGCTTTTGGATTGATTGTTACTTCTGAAGAAAGAAAAACAAGAGTTGCGATGTTATTTTTTGCGATTGGAGCTATCTTTATTGGTTTGGAAGTGATGGGTCTTGGATTCAAAAACATAGCGGGAATACCTTCAATTAAAAATGGGTTGAAAACTATTTCTAATCCATTTGCTGCATTGTTTGTTTCTATGACTATGACAGGATTACTCCAATCATCATCAGCTGTCGTTACAATAGTTCAAGGTTTCTACCCAGATGGTATGGCACTAACACCAGCATTAGCAATGGTGGTTGGTGCTAATATTGGTACAACATTTACTGCATTAATTGCCTCTCTTGGTTCAGGTAAGAAAGATACACTTAGAATTGCTGTTGTTTGATTAATAACAAACATAGTTACATCATTTATAATAATGCCGTTAATTGCCACTGGTGTTTATGGTGAAGCTATCCAAAAAATGAATCCTACTCCAAAAGGAAATGATTTTGACTTGGCTATTGGTCACTTGTTATTCAATACGGTATTAGTTATTATGTTTATACCTTTTACCAAACAACTTGCATGAGTATCTGCACAAATTGTAAGGGAGAAGAATACTTCTAAAGACTATAAATTTGATTTGCGCCTTTCAGAAAAACTTATTCATGAGTCTCCAATTTTAGCTTATGAGGCTGCTAAAAAAGTTTCTACTGAAATGGGTAAAATGGCTTATGAAGCCGAAAATCAATTAAAACTTTACATAAAAACAAAAGATAAAAAACATTATGCATTATTCGAACAAATTCATACTTTGATTGAACAAGTAAGAATGAAATTGTCTTCATATTTAATAGAATTGGGTTCAAAAGACATAACTGAGGAGCTTTCAAGTAAACAATTATCACTTGTATTATCTTTAAGATCAATTAATGCTACAACTGAATTAATGCATCGTATTTTGAGGATATTCAAAAAAACATATGATAAAAAAGAAAAAAGATTTAAAATTGATGACGCTACAATGCAAGACTTCAAAGGTTTATTATCAACTGTTATGTCAATGACTAAACGTGCATACAAACAAGTTGATGAATATACATATGCAAGACACAAAGATATCGCAGCTCTTCAAAAAGCTTTTAATGCATTGAGTAAAGCTGCTATTGAAATAAATATTAAGAGAATAAGTAAAAAAACTTTTTATAATTTAGAATTTGATTTTGCAAAAGTGGTAAGACTATTAGAAAGAACGTCGCATCATGCTGGGAGAGTAAGTAACTACCAAAGAAAAGGTAGAAAAAAACCAATAGAATTTAAGCTTTCTCAAGAATTAACAGAAGAATTATTCTCAAATACACATGAATAAAAAAACTACTTATTATTGAAAATAAATGAAAAAAGTGCCCAATATATATGTGGCACTTTTATTTGTATGTAGTTTCATATATTTTAATTGTTATTCAATAATTATTTATGATAAAATATTAAAGCATATATAGTATAACTATTTGCACAAGAATAAAAATGGATGGGTCCAAGATGAAAGACTTGGCATAGGTGGTTTATTCGAATAAACGCAATAAAATATATATAAAAAACAAAATTAAAAGATTTATTTAAGTAAATTTAAATAAAATCGGAAGGAAATTATAATGGCAGAAAAATTTGACAGAAGTAAAGCTCACGTTAATATTGGTACAATTGGTCACGTTGACCACGGTAAAACAACATTAACAGCTGCAATCGCTACAGTTCTAGCTAAAAAAGGACTATCAGAAGCTAAAGATTACGCATCAATCGATAACGCTCCAGAGGAAAAAGAACGTGGAATTACAATTAACACTTCTCACATTGAATACTCAACAGAGAAAAGACACTACGCTCACGTTGATTGTCCAGGTCACGCTGACTACGTTAAAAACATGATTACAGGTGCTGCACAAATGGATGGAGCAATCTTAGTTGTTGCTTCAACTGATGGTCCAATGCCTCAAACAAGAGAACACATCTTACTTTCAAGACAAGTTGGTGTTCCTAAAATGGTTGTCTTCTTAAATAAAGTGGATATGCTTGAAGGTGAAGAAGAAATGATCGAACTTGTAGAAATGGAAGTTAGAGAATTACTTACAGAGTATGGATTTGACGGAGATAACACACCAGTTATTAAAGGTTCAGCTCTTAAAGCACTTGAAGGTGAAGCTAAATATGAAGACGCAATCATGGAACTTATGGACTCAGTTGATGAATTCATCGAAGAACCAACAAGAGATACTGATAAACCATTCCTAATGGCAGTTGAAGATGTATTTACAATCACAGGACGTGGAACAGTTGCTACAGGACGTGTAGAACGTGGAACACTTAACCTAAATGATAAAGTAGAAATCATTGGTATTAGAGATACACAAGAAACTGTTGTAACAGGAATCGAAATGTTTAGAAAAATGCTTGATCAAGCTCTTGCTGGAGATAATGCAGGTATCCTATTACGTGGTGTTGCTAGAGAAGATATTGAACGTGGACAAGTTCTTGCTAAACCAGGATCAGTTACACCTCATACAACATTCCAAGCACAAATCTATGCACTTAAAAAAGAAGAAGGTGGAAGACATACTCCTTTCTTTAAAAACTATAAACCTCAGTTCTACTTTAGAACAACAGACGTTACAGGTGGAATTGAACTTCCATCAGGAACAGAAATGGTTATGCCAGGAGATAACATTGAATTAAAAGTTATCCTTATTAACCCAGTTGCTGTTGAAGAAGGAACAAAATTCTCAATTAGAGAAGGTGGACGTACAGTTGGTGCTGGTTCAGTTGTTTCAATTATTGAATAATTAACCAAATTAACATTGAAAATAATCCGAAAGGATTATTTTTTTAATCAAAGTTTCACATTAAACAACACAATAATATAATTGTCTAATTTTATTATTTTTTAAAATATATAATTATTAGCAAAAGTCTATATAAGTATTTTTGCCATTAAGTTTAATAGTTATAAATATTATTATTGTCAATATATTTGAAATATATATAGTTTGTAATAAAAGATAACTTTATAAAGCTATTTTTTATATAATTTCTATATGATAAATTTAGCACATGAAGTTAGACCTAATAATATTGATGATATTGTTGGTCAAAAGCACTTAAAAACATTACTAGACAATATAATAAGTAAAAAGATAACTAAATCATTTTTATTTTACGGAAAACCAGGAATAGGTAAAACAACACTGGCAACTATAATTGCAAAAGAGATGAAGAGGCCTTATGGTGTTTTTAATGCTTCAAAAGATTCTAAAAGTGAATTAGTTGACTTAATTTCAAATAAAGAAATAATAATAATTGATGAAATACATAGATTAAATAAGGATAAACAAGATATATTACTTTCTTATATGGAGAATGCACAAATAGTTATTTACGGAACAACAACTGAAAATCCCTATTTTGTAATAAATCCAGCTGTAAGAAGTAGGATGAATATTTTAGAATTAAAACCTATTGACGAAGAAGATATTATTCAAGGTCTTAAACATGTAATAAAAAAATATGACCTTCAAATAAAGATTAGCCATGATGTTTTAAGAATGATAGCTATTAGATCAGCGGGTGACTTTAGGAGTGCATTAAATTTAATTGACTTAATTTCTCAAATATATCCAAATGATGAAATAACAGAAGAGATATTAATTTCTGTTGCACCTTCAATTCAATTTTACTCTGATAAAAAAGGGGATGGACACTATGATTTACTTTCAGCATTCCATAAATCATTAAGAGGTTCTGATATCGATGCAGTCTTATATTATGCTGCTATTTTAGTTAAAACTGGTGACTTAGATGGCATGTTTAGAAGGATGCTTGCTTTTACATATGAAGATATTGGTATAGCTAATTCACAAATGGGGTTGAAAATTGATTCTGCAATCAATGCTATAGAGAGATTGGGTTTTCCAGAAGCATATCAACCTTTAGGTACAATACTTGTAGAATTAGCTTCTTCTCCCAAATCTAATTCAGCCTACCTTGCTATGCATAAGGCAAAAGAATTTGTAGAAAACGGACATATTTATATTCCACCTCAACATTTAAAGGACTCAAGTTATGCTTCTGCTTCAAAACTTAAAGGTAAGATCGAATATAAATACCCACATAATTTTAAAAATAACTGAGTTAGTCAACAATATCTTCCAAATGAAATTAAAGATAAAGTTTTCTTTGAATATGGTGATAATGCAAACGAAAAAAGGATAAAAAAATATTGGGAAGAAGTAAAAAAATAAAAATACTAATTTAGTTTAGTATTTTTATTATGCTATTTTTTTGGGGTATGCAGCAATTGATAATGAACCAATTCCAGCTTGAATCCCTATTGCACTTGAAGTTATCTCTTGCTTAAAATTATTTATTCCAAGTTCTTTTAATTTATTTATAGCTATTTGAGTAGTAGAATCTTTATTTGTATGCATTAATACAAAGTTATATTCATTAATTTTATCTCCAAGAGTATCTTTAATTCTAGATATAACAGTTGATACAGCCTTGGCAAAACCACGTCTAACACCTTTGATTTCAATTTCTGAGTTTTTATAACTAATTAAAGGGACTATTTTTAATTTTGAAAGTAATAAAGCAGCTCCTTTTTTAGCTCTTCCACCACTTTTTATAGCATCTATTCTTTCTGGAGTTACTCATGTTATTAACTTATCTACATATTTATTAAAAATAAATTTAGCTTCTTCAATTCTCATTTCATTTTCATTCATTTCTTGTGAAATCCACTTAGCCATTTCGATATATGTTGGACCAACCAATGATGAATCCCACACTTCCACTGTTCCATCAAAGTCAGCAGCTATTGCAGTTGCAGTTGAAAATGCTGAAGACATTCCTGAACCTAAACATAAATAAATAACTTTTCTATATTTTTTTGTCATTCTTTCAAATGTGTCTCTCATTTCGCCTGGGTTTGGTTGTGAAGTTTTTTTATCATAAGAGCTATTGATTTTTTCCATAGCTTCTTCAAATTTAAGATCAACTCCATCCTTATAATTTTTACCATCTAAGATTACTTGCATTGATAAGTAACCAAATCCTAATTTTTCTACCTCTTTTTTAGTTCTTGAACAAAAAGAGTCTAATATTATTCCTATATTTTTCATGTAATTATTATACATTACTTATTCATAAAGGGTTTTTTTATTGTTTTAAACAAATGCAATCAAATTAGCAAAAGGTTATAAAGAGTGCTAATTTATGTTAGAATGTTAATATGAATAAAAGAGATTTTTACGAAGTTCTTGGAATTAACAAGAGCGCAACACAACAAGAAATAAAAAAAGCATTTAGAAAATTGGCAATGAAATACCATCCAGATAGAAATAAAGAAGCTAATGCAGAAGATAAATTTGAAGAAATTAATGAAGCTTATGAAATTCTTTCTGATGAAGGTAAGAGGAAACAATATGATCAATATGGTCATGCTGCATTCGAAAATGGTGGTCAAGGTGGTCAAGGATTTGGTGGTTTCGGTGGTTTTGGAGGCTTTGGAGATATATTTGGAGATATATTTGGAGGAGGACGTTCAAGAGCTAGAAGAAAAACCAAAGGTGATGATTATAAAGCTACTGTTTCAATAGATTTTCTAGATTCCATATTAGGATCGACTATTGAAAGAATATTACCTAAATATGAGCAATGTAAAGCATGTAATGCTTCTGGTGCAGAAAGCGCTGGGGATATTATTACTTGTTCTACATGTTCTGGTTCTGGACAGACAATTGGAGTTGTTAATACTCCTTTTGGACGTATGCAATCACAGGTAACTTGTGAAGCTTGTTCAGGTCAAGGTAAGACAATTAAAAATAAGTGTAAAACATGTTATGGTGAAAAAATCACCGTTACTAAAAAAACAGTTGAAATTAAAATTCCTGCAGGAATTTCAAATGAGCAATCAATTATTGTTGAAGGTTATGGAGGTGCTGGACACCAAGGTGGCCCATCAGGTGATTTATATCTAACTATACAGGTTAAAAAACATAAATACTACGTAAGGAATGGAAATAATCTTTATTTAGACGTTCCAGTAAGTGCTAAGGACATAATTGAAGGTAATAGAATTGATATTCCTACTCCATATGGAGCGCATGTATTTAAGCTTTCATCTAAATATACTTCAGGGGAAGAATTTAGGATTTCAAAATCAGGAGTTGCTGATGTTAGAACTGGTAGAAAAGGTGATTTGATTATAAAGATTAATATTTATGTTCCTAAATTATCTTCTAAAGAAAAAGAAAAAATAATTAAAACTTTATCTAAAGTAAAAGATGACAAATTTAATAAGTGATCAAAAGAATTTTAAAATGCAACATTGCATTTTTTCTTTTATGTTTTTTATAAAAAAAGCTACATAAGTATGGTGAGAGCCAGAAAGTAGGTATGAAATGATATTGTATAAAATAGGTAAAATTATTTCAATAGGTAAGCAATACATTATCTTAGAGAGTAATTTTATAGGAGAAGTAATATATGTCCCAAAACCTAGGGATTTTATAGCGGAAAAGGTCCTTAAAATATTTATATATGAATATAAATACGAAAACCACAAAACTCTTTATGGTTTTAAAACATTTAAGGAAAGAATATTATTTGAAGATTTATTAACTGTTCCTGGTATTGGTCCAAAAACTGGAATTCAAATATTAAAAGAAAGAATAAAAAAAATAATTGGAATGCTTTTAAAGGGGGATGCAGATGGTTTGGCTCATTTACCTGGATTAGGGGTAAAATCAGCTAAACAAATGATTTTTGAATTACAAGATAAATATTCCAAATTAATTTCAAATGAGGAAAAAAAGAAAATGAAAAATGAATCAAATTTAATAAGTGTAAGCGAAATAATACCAACTTTAAAAACACTTGGATTCTCTAAGCAACAAATAAAATTAGCAATCAATAAAGTAAAGAGTAAAGATAATATCGAACTTATGATTGAAGATGCAATAAGAGTGATTTCTAATGAAAAACACAAAATCATTAAGGCCTAAAACATTTGAAGAATTTATTGGTCAAGAAAAACTTGTTTATACCATTAAAACAATGGTTTCCTCTTCTCAAAAAAGAAAGGTAATGTGTGATCACTTACTTTTACATGGTAAACCTGGAATTGGTAAAACATCTTTAGCTATTTTGGTTGCTAAAAAAATGGGGGTTCCTATAAAATTTGCACAAGGTTCATTATTAGATAAAAAAGCTGACATATTATCTTTGTTTGCTACTATACAAAAAAATGAAGTTATATTTATAGATGAAATTCATAGTATCAATAAAAATATTGAAGAACTAATTTATTCTGCATTAGAGGACCAAGTAATTGATATACCAATTGGGACAGAAGGTGAATCCAAAATAGTTAGAATGAAACTTCCTGAGTTTACAATGATTGGTGCTACTACGAAAATCAATAAAATGACAACACCATTAAAAGAAAGGTTTGGATTAATTGGCAGACTAGTTGATTATGATGAAGAACAAATTTGTAAGATTATTATTTTAACTTCTAAAAAATTAAAAATTAAAATAAATAGCCAAGCAATACAAAAAATAGCTAAATATTCAAAATTAATACCGAGAATAGCTAATAATTTATTAAAAAGATGTAATGATTTTTGTATCAGTGATAACCAGGATGAAATTAATGTTAAAACTGTCAATAAAACCTTTAATTTCTTAGGTCTTTATAAATATGGTTTAGACGAAACACATATACAATATATAAAGGCATTAGGTGAAATTTTTAATGAAAAATGAGCATCCATTGATGCTATATCTGGAATAATAGGTGAAGAAAAAGATAATATTGAAACAAATATAGAACCTATATTATTGAAAAGAAAATTGCTTATAAAATCATCAAGAGGAAGGAAGCTGACTAGTGAAGGAATTCAGTATTTAACAAAATATAATCTGATTTAAGATATAATATTATTAATTATGAAATTTTTTAAATGAATTAAAAACAAATGAACAAGAATAATAGTGCTAGGAATTACTTTGATAGGGACGATTTTAGCTATTTCTTTAGGTTCATTTTATTACACTGGTAAGGACCCAAAAACTTCTATTGATTATGGTGGTGGTGCTTCTGTTACTGTTCAAATTCTAGATTCAAATAATAAACCGGCTAATGAAGAGAAAACAAAATTAGTTTTTGATAATATTATTAAACGTGTTGATCCACTTGGTATAAATGGAGTTGCTCAATCATCTTCAATTGGTAAAGATGGTTATATTACAATCACTAAAGCAGCCATTCAGACCACAGAAGAGAAAGAATTATTTGAAAAAATGATTACAACTAAACCTGTATTGTCACTCTATAATTTAGAAGACAAATCATTATTTAAAAATGGTAATTTTATTGAAGGTGGTGTTACAGTATTTGATGGTCTTAATAACAAGACTGTTGGAACAGATGATCAATATAGAGTTCCCTTTAAAGAAGATGCTGCAAAAGCTACAATGCAAAATGGTTCTTATGTAGTTGCTATTGAATTAAAAAATGACAAAGCTGCACGAGAATGAGGTAAAGCTACTGAATGAATGTCGAAACAAAAAAATAAAAGTATGGTTGTTTGAATTGACCATCAAAAATTAATGGATAAAATGATTTCCCAAAAATCAAATAACGGTGTTCTTTGACAAAAATTTTATGCAGCAAGGGGTAATTTACTTGGTGCTGTTACTATTCCTAATGCGAATGGTGCAATGTGAAATAAATTATTTGATCAAGAAGGATTACCACCTGCCAGTTCTTATGCTGTTTCAATCGCTCAAGTAACAAAACCTTTATATGGTAATTCATTTGTTATTCAAGGTAGCTTCAATCAAGAAACTGCGACAAAATTAGCTGAAAGAATTAATTATGGGTCATCAAATTATAAAATTATTTCTAAATCTTCTCACTTTTTAACAGCAGAATATGGAAAAAGTGCATTTCAAAAAGCATTATTAGCTGGTGTAATTGTTTTTGCATTAATTGCTATATTTATGATTGTTAATTATGGATTACTTGGTGCTTTATCAACTATTTCAATTGCTTTATATATGTTTTTAACTCTAACAATGTTTACAGTAATGCGTGGTGAATATTCTCCAGAAACTATTGCTGCATTAGTAATAGGAATCGGTATGTCTGTCGATGCCAATATTATAACTTTTGAACGACTCAAAGGTGAGGTGTATTCAGGCTCTTCAATTAGGAAAGCACATAAAGCTTCTAATAAATTATCTTTATCAACAATATTTGATGCTAACATAACAACATTAATTGTAGGATTTGTATTATTTTATTTTGGTACTGCATCTGTTAAAGGGTTTTCAATTATGCTTATCCTTTCAATTGTATTTACGTTATTAGTTATGTTGATATTTACAAGGGTTATTGCTTCATTAATGGTTGGTCTTAATATTTTTGAAAAAAGAAAATGACTGATGGGTGTTAATGCTAAGAAAATACAAACACCACCTTCTCCAAGAATGCAAAAAATGATGAAAATTGATTTTGTTAAAAATGCAAAATGATTTTCAATTGGTTCAGGAGTTATTATTACAATTGCAATAATAGTATTTGCAGCAACTGCAGGAATCGCTGGTAGTTTATCCGGTGGTATGAATTCTTCTATAGAATTTTCTGGTGGTACTGTTATGAGTATTTCAGGAGATAGTAAACATTCTTTAAATACAAAAGAAGCAAATTTAATTAAAGAAGCATTTGTGGATTCTAAGTTAATTTCTACTGATGAAGCTAATATTGTTTATAAAGATGCTGCTCAAAAAGAGGCAATTCTTGAAATTAAAACTAAAAAAGGTAGTGTTGACGATCAAGTGTGAAAAAATGCATTTGATAAATACTTCCAAAATAAACCAACTAAGTTAAATTCTTCTAATTATTTATTCCAAGGTCAATCAATAACATCTGATGTTGCTAGAGCTCTTGTTAGAGATGCAATGATAGCCATATCTATTGCTATGATAGCAATTGTTATTTATACATTAGTTAGATTTAAATGAACTTATTCAATTTCAGCTATTTTAGCACTTGTTCATGATGGTCTTATAGTTACTGCTGTATTTGTTATTACAAGAGTGGAAGTTTCTCCAGTATTCATTGCTGGATTACTGTCTGTTCTTGGTTATTCAATAAACGATACTATAGTTACATTTGATAGGATTCGGGAGAAAATGAATAAAAATGTTGGTGATTTAAGTAAAGCGAAACTTAAAAAGATGGCGAATGAAGCTATTAAAGATACTATTAAACGTTCTTTATTAACTTCTATAACAACAATGGTTGCTATAATTGTTCTTATGTCATTTGGTAATGCAACAAAAATGGCATTTAATGTTGCTATGTTATCTGGTTTGATTTCTGGTACATACTCATCTATATTTATTGCTACTTATGCATGGGTTCATTTGGAAGCTCGTTCACAAAAACGTTCACAAATAAGAAGAGAAAAACAATTCTGGAAATTAAAAGAAAATGAAGAGCAAACTGTTGAAGGAATAAATAACTTTAAAGCATAAAACACTCTTTATAATTAGGAAGATTTAATAATAATAATAATATTTAATTCGTAAACTTCCGTAAATAATAAAAATAAATTCTATACTTTCAAAAATTAAAGAAGTATAGTTTTTTTATTTTCTATTTTCCATTTTCATTAGTGGGTATCTAAATATTTATATTAAAAATTAATTTTACAGCAGTAATATTAATATATAAAAGTTAAAAGTCTCTTATGAATATTTAACTATAAATAAATCCTTCCGTTAATTTAGAATTGGGAATACACATTATATTTTTTATTTTTTTAATTATCTAGGCTTTTTTTAAACCTTTTTTTAAAATGCTATATAATTTTTATGATAAATAAAATATTTCTTTGATAAGACTAGGCACCTTTGAGATGTAGCTAATAACTACCGCAATATCAGCGTTAATGATTTAAGAGTCCATTTGGGGTGGCACGTTGGCCCTCAAAGTGGACTTTTATATTTTATTTATGTGAATTTAAAGGAGAAAAAATGTTTAAAAAACCAAAAGGAACAAAAGATATATATGGATCAAGACAAGAAAATAGAGAACTGGTAATTAAAACTCTTGAGGCAATTGCATCTTTTTATAACTTTAAGAAAATAGATACACCTATATTTGAATCGGTAGATTTATTCAAAAGATCTGTTGGAGAAACTTCTGATATAGTTTCAAAAGAAATGTATGAATTTAAAGATAAGAAAAATAGGGAATTCGTTTTAAAACCAGAAGGAACAGCTGGAGTTATTAGAGCTTTTGTTGAAAATAAAATTTTTGCAGAATCACAACCATCTAAACTATTTTATTTAACACCTGCATTTAGATATGAAAGACCTCAAAAAGGTAGACAAAGACAATTTACACAATTCGGGATTGAACTGATTGGAATTAAATCTCCAACAGCAGATGCTGAAGTGATTATGTTAGCTTATCAAATACTTAATTCTTTGGAAGTACCTAACTTTAAATTACACATTAATTCTTTAGGTGATAAAGAAACAAGAGACAATTATTCTAATGCGCTTAAAAAATATTTGAGTGAATATAAGGAACAATTAACCGAGCAATCAGTGAAACGCCTGGATATAAATCCTTTGAGAATATTAGATGATAAAATTGATGGTAATAAAGAATTTGTTAAAAATTCTCCTAAAATTCAAGAATTTTATACAAAAGAAACAAAAGATTATTTTGAAAAAGTTAAGAAATTACTTGAAGCAGCAAATATTGAATATGAAATTTCACCCAAACTCGTAAGAGGTTTAGATTATTATTCTGAAATAATATTTGAATTTAATTCGTATTCAGAAGTTACGGGATCTCAATCAGCTATTATTGGTGGTGGAAGATATGATAAATTAGTTAAGCAGTTTGGTGGACCTGAATTATCAGGAGTTGGATTTGGCCTTGGTGTTGAAAGATTGGTTAATGAAGTTGAAAATGTAAGGGAAGCAAATAAACCTTATATTGATGCATATATTGTAAATATGAATGATGAAACAACACTTGCAACAACTTCATTAGCATACATGCTTAGAAATGCCGGTTTTACAATTGAACATAATCTTAAAGTAATGAAACTAAATAAAGCTTTTGATAAAGCAAGTAAAGAAGGTGCTAAATTTGTAATTATCTTTGGTAAAAAAGAAATACAAGAAGGTAAAATAGTTGTTAAAAATCAAATAACATCAGAACAAGAAAGTGTTGACATAATGAAAATAGTTGAATACTTAGATGAAAGGATTGAAGAATAATGAAAAAAATTAACAATGGACAATTAAGAAGAAATAATATTGGAGAAAAAGTAGTTTTAAAAGGTTGGATTGCTAATAGACGTAAATTAGGTTCGCTTACTTTTTTGGATTTAAGAGATAGATGAGGAATTACTCAGATTGTAATTGAAGGTCCTACACCAATAGGTGCTACTAAAGAATCTGTGATTGAAATTCATGGTGAAGTTATACTCAGAAAAGATATAAACTCAAACTTGCCAACTGGAGAAATAGAGATAATGGCTAATGAAGTAATAGTTTTGGCCACTTCTGAAGTACCACCTTTTGTAATTAGAGATGATATTGAAATAAAGGAAGAAAATAGACTTAAACATAGGTTTTTAGATATAAGAAGAACAAAAATTACTAATAATCTAATTCTTAGACATAAACTTGTTAAATCAATACGTGATTATTTTGATAGAAATGAATTTCTTGAAATTGAAACTCCTTATTTATCGAAATCAACTCCTGAAGGAGCACGTGATTACTTGGTTCCAACAAGAACAAAAGGGAAATTTTTCGCCTTGCCACAATCTCCTCAATTGTACAAGCAATTATTAATGGCATCTGGTATAGAAAGATATTTTCAAATTGCAAGATGTTTTAGAGATGAAGATTTAAGAGCCGATAGACAACCAGAGTTTACACAACTGGATGTTGAAGTATCCTTCGTTAGTCAAGAACAAATTATGAAGCTTATAGAAGATTTGTTTATTGAAATATTTCCTAAATTAGGTTTCAATGATAAATTATCTTTCCCAATTATGGAATACGACACTGCTATGAATCTATATGGTTGTGATAAACCTGATCTTAGATACGACTACACTTTAAAAGATGTTACTGATAAGTTTAGTGAAACAGAATTTAACGTATTTAAAAATGCTTCTACTATTAAGATGATTGCTTTTGATAGAGTTATATCTAAAAAACAAATCAAAAAATTAGAAGAAGTTGCAAAGAAAAATAAAGCTAAAGGTCTTTTTTGGGCTGCATTTAATTCCGAAACAGGAGAAAAAACTGGTCCAGGGTTTAAATTTATTGAAAAAGAACTTCATTTGCTTTCTAAAGAATATGATATTCAAACAGGAACAATGTTGTTTGTTGCTGATGAATATTTAAATGCTGTTCAAGCATTAGGTGCTGTTCGTGTTGAACTAAATAGAATGTTTAAATTAGCAAGTGATGAGTTTAAATTTACATGAGTTGTTAATTGGCCTATGTTCGAGTACAATGAAGAAAGTAAAAGATACATTGCTGCTCATCATCCATTTACAAGCCCAACAAAAGAAAGTTTAGATACATTTGACACTAAGCCTCTTGAAGCAAGAGCAAAAGCTTATGATCTTGTTTTAAATGGATTTGAAATTGGGGGAGGTTCAATAAGAATTAATAACCCTGATATTCAAAGAAGAATGTTTGGTGCAATAGGGATGACAAAGGAAACAGCTGAATCTCAATTTGGTTTCTTTCTTGAATCATTTAAATATGGATTACCACCACATGGCGGTATAGCATTTGGTATTGATAGAATTGCAACTATTTTAGTTGGTGAAGAATCAATCAGGGAAGTTATTGCATTCCCTAAAAATGCAAAAGGTATTGACCCATTATCTCAATCGCCTTCAAATGTAACTAAAGAACAATTAGAAGAGTATTTCTTAAAAATGCAAGAAAATAAATAATGAATAAATAAAACACTACACTTCCATCATTTGATGTGGCGTAGTTTTTTTTATTTTTTTTAATAATATAAAGCAAAAATGCATAGTTTAATGATGTTTGTTTTTATTTATAATATTTTTATATGAATAAAATAAAAAGCAAAAAAAATAATTGATACCAATACAACCATATAAAGCAAATAGCTATATCTGGATTGATGGTTGGTGTTGCTGTTATAGTTGGATTCTTCGGTTATTTTCCGTTGGCTGGTGGTAATGTATATTTATTAGCTGCAGTAATTTTTCTATTTCCCTTAGTTTTAAAATTACCTTATGCTATACTTTCTACTATTTCTGCTGTTATAATGGTTGATTCATTGACCGGATATATTGCCTTTACATGAATAAGTATTATCGCTTACGTTGGAGCGATATTGATTATTTGGACTATGGGATTGCTAAAAATAAAAATTATTTTTTTATTATCAACACTAGTTGCCAGCGCTTATTTAATATTTATTTTTTTATCTTTAGAATGGATAATATTTGGTAAATCATACGCCTTAAAGGATGCGATAGCAACAACAATTCAAATGTCTATTGTATTACCAATTGTTTATATATTTTATATACCTATTAAAAAAAGTGTGAAATTTGTTATTTAGCAAATATTAGGTTATTTTCACATTGTATTTTTAAAAAATAAGTGTGTATAATTTAAATAATTATGTTTATAAAAAAAGTAAAAGAATATTTCCCAAAAGATAAAACACAATGAAAAATGTTTTTAAGATTATCACTTCCTGTAATAGGTGGTTCTTTGTTATTTGCTTTGAATGCTTTTGTTGATAATTTTATGGTTGGACATATAAAAGGCGCAACAGCTGGATTATTTGCTGCTAACTCATGAACAAGTATTATAATGGGTATATTTGCAGGTTCTGCAGCAACTGGATCGATATTAGTTGCTCAATATTATTATTCAGGAAATCATGATAAAGTTAAGGAAATAGCTAAAATAAGGTGGATGATAACAATAACTGTTGCTTTTGGATTTGCTATTGTTGCATGGATAATTCCAGAAAAAATGATTTCAGTTTTCTTGGCTCCTCCTAAAGATACATCAGATATGTCTCAATATAATGACTCTCTAACACAAGGGATACATTATATGAAATGAATTACAATTATGTGATTATTGATTGCTCTTACATTTAACTTGGGTAATATGTACAGGGAAATTGGATGGGGTAAAATCCCTTTCTGTGCTGGATTCTTTGGTTTAACTGCTAATATATTATTGAATTTTTTAACAATGCACACTAGCGCATTCGGTCATAAATTAGATTCTTCTGGTGCAGCATTTGCATCAATTGCAGCAAGAACTTGTGTTCTTACTATTTTATTAACATATGCGAACATTAAAAAGTTACCTGTCGTATTTAGGTTGTGAACTATATTTGCAATATCGAAAGTTATCCATAGACAATTTTGGACAAGGATATCAATATTCTTATTCACTTCTTTAACAATGATTTTTATTACAATTAGAAATAGGTTTTATACTGATGGTTATCCCGATAAATCAATTGAGGGTATTATAGGTTCGGCGGCATTTTTGGGTCTTGTAGGTTCATTATTCGGTGTATTCTCAGTTGTTTTTAACTCTATAAATGTTATCGTTTCAAAATTTGTTGGTGGTGAACTAGGTAAGGACAATATAGAATTAGCGAAAGAAAATTCAAAGAGATTGCATGGTTTTAATACAACTATAGCCGTTTGTGCTACTTTAATGTTAATAATATTTTCATTTACTATTGTAAAAATGAAATTCTTGCAAAATACGGCTGCAGACGAAACTGTGGGAACACCACAATATATAGAAGCATTAAAACATGATCAGTTAGTCTTAAAATGAACTAAATATTCATTGTGACCCTTATCAATATTTTTTCCGTGGTGAATTTGGTTTGTTACATCAAAATCTTCTTCTGTTTCTGGAGGAAGGGTTAACTTAGTTTCAACAGTTGATTTAATAACTTCAGGACCTATGCAATTAGGTTGATTGGCTATTGTTATGTATGCGATAGTTCCAGCAACTAATATTAATTTCGCTTGAGCTTATTTTATATTTTTCCTTTCAGACATACCAAGGGGTATTGCGTTTATGGTGATTTATTATAAGTCAAATTGAGCAAGAAACATTACTTATGAAAAAGCATTTTCAAGGCAATTAGCAGCATTGGATGATGTTCAAACAGAAGGAACTGCAAAAGAGTAGTTTCCTTTTTTTAATGTATAATATTTATATTATGTACGAACACAAAAAAATAGAAAAAAAATGACAAAATTATTGAGAAGAAAATAATATTTTTAAAACAACGGAAAAGTCTAATAAAAAGTTTTATGTATTAGATATGTTCCCTTATCCATCAGGTGCTGGATTACATGTTGGGCATCCAGAAGGTTACACTGCTACCGATATTGTTGCAAGATATAAAAGGTTAAAGGGGTTTGATGTTCTTCATCCCATTGGATGAGATGCATTTGGTCTTCCTGCTGAACAATATGCTATAAAGACAGGTAACCACCCAAAAGAATTTACTCAACATAATATCAATAATTTTAGGAGACAAATAAAATCATTAGGATTTTCATATGATTACAATAAAGAAATTGATACAACTGATCCAAAATATTACAAGCAAACACAATGAATTTTTTCACAAATGTATAAAAATGGATTGGCAGAGATTAAGGATATAGAAGTTAATTGGTGTCAAGAACTTGGGACTGTTTTAGCCAATGAAGAAGTTTTAACTACGGAGGATGGTAGGAAAGTTTCAGAACGTGGTGAGTTTCCAGTTATTAAAAAACCCATGAAACAATGAGTTCTTAAAATAACAGAATTTGCAGATGAATTACTTGAGGGTCTTGAAGAAGTGGATTGACCCAATTCATTAAAGTCGCTACAAAGAAATTGAATTGGTAAAGAGGTTAAAAATGGTAAAGTTTCCTATCACTTGAGAGATTGGATTTTTGCTAGGCAAAGATATTGAGGTGAACCATTTCCAATTGCTTTTGATGAGGAAAATAATGTTTTACTAATTGAAGATTTGGTTGAATTACCTGAAATGGATGAAATTAAACCATCAGGTAATGGGGAATCACCATTAGCTAATAATATTGATTGATTATATTTTGAAATTGATGGAAAAAAATATAGAAGAGATACCAACACTATGCCTCAATGAGCGGGTTCTTCATGATATTACATTGCTTATATATTAAAAAATAGCGATGGTTCTTATGAGGATTTAAATTCACCGGAAGCAAAAAGAAGGATGAAAAAATGACTTCCTGTTGATTTATATGTTGGGGGTCAAGAACATGCTGTATTACACCTTCTTTATGCGAGATTTTGACATAAAGTATTGCACAAAATTGGTGTTGTACCAACATCTGAACCTTTCCATAAAGTTGTTAATCAAGGGATGATTTTGGGTACTGATGGTTTAAAAATGTCTAAATCAAAAGGGAATGTAATTAATCCTGATGACATCGTGGAAGAGTTAGGTGCTGATACATTAAGAGTCTATGAAATGTTTATGGGTCCTCTTATAGATACTAAAGCTTGATCTACTGAATCTATCAAAGGGATTAGAAAATGGCTTGAAAGAGTTGAAAGAATGTATTCTCTAAATAGAACTAATTCAAATAAAACTTCAGGAGAATATAATAAACTTGTAAAAGAACTAACAAAGGATATTGAAGAATTAAAATTTAATACAGCGATATCAAAACTAATGGTTTATGTTAATTCAGTTTATAAAGTAAAAGAAACAAATATCGAAGAATTAAAAGGTTTTGCAATAATGCTATCAATATTTGCACCACACCTTGCGGAAGAATTAATGGAAAATGAAGGATATGAACCAATTCACAAACATGAATGGCCAACATTCGATGAAAAATTAATTAAATCAGGAAAAACTACAATTGTTATTCAAGTTCTTGGTAAGTTAAGAGCAGCTTTTGAATTTGATGTTGTGCCTTCTAAAGAAGAAATTATTGAAATGGCCAAAAAACACGAAAATGTTAAGAAGTTTTTGACTGGTGAAATTTTAAAAATAATTTATATACCCAATAAATTAATTAATTTTGTGGTTAAATAATGCAATTTTGCATTATTTTTTTATTTTTGTATTTTTCATGCTTATCTTTTTTTAATTGACTAATTGCTCAAAAAAAAGATTTGTTAAAAACAATACAAAATACAAAAAGCCACTTTTTACTATTGAATGATAGAAAAAACAAACATTTATTTATGAGAATTATAGTTATAATAACCATAGATAGAGTTTGCCAAAGTGAACCTATTAAATTATAAATAAATTGTAAAATTAATTATAAAGATGGAAAACATCGAGAAATATTTTCAGTACCTAGTGAAAATCACTTCTTATGTTTATTTGTTCCTGATCATATATCTAAGGTATATCGATCAAGGAGTATAATCACTCCTTATTTTTTGTTTAATTTTGCAATGATTACGAAAGGAAGAGAATATGAAATTATGAATGAAATCATTATTAGCAATGGGTGTAATTGGAGGTACAACAGGTGCAGCAATAGGTGCTTCATATGCATTTGTTAAAATAGATCCAAGTGAGCAAGGATATCAATATAAATCAAGATTTTCAAAATATACAAATATAGATAAATCAAATGTAACTGGATTAAAAGCAAGAGTTGTAAAACACGGTGGTGATTTTTTCGACGACAAAATAGCTGAAATTGATTTAGTTAAAAAACAAGTTGAAGGAAAAAATATTGATGATTATTTTACAGAATACGCAAGTAAACATAAAGGTAATTCTCCTGATTTTGTCATTCATGTAGGATCTATGACTTTTGATAATCAATATACAACCGCAATTAAACCATCTGAATTTATTGATTTTATTAAGTGATTTTTCAAAAATGTTTCATGAGGTCCTGAAATTTCAACTCTAACTAGTTTTTCTATTATTAGAGGTGTTGAAATCAATGGTAATACAGTTACATTAGGTGGTCACACTTCAAAGAGACACGAAACTACGAATATTAAATTTTATCCAGATGCTTTTTTTGGTTCGCTTCCAATGTATACAACAATAACAGGTCCAGGTTCAAAACCTGATTCTATGTTAGCAAAATTTGGTAATGCTAGTACACTTGAAGATATTAATAGGGTTGTTAAGAATATCGCACCTCTTTTTGATAAAGCTATGAAAAAAAATGTACAGGATAATATCGGTAAAAAATTTGGTGATATTACTGTTAATAAAGAAGACGTTAAAAACGCTAATTATAAATTTGAAAAACATTTATATCCTATTGGCAAATTCCTTGTTAATGGAAAACATGTTGAAAAATACCAAACTTACACACATATTAATCCAGAATTGTATAGTGCTATTGCGAAAAAATATCCATATCATTTAAAAGAAACTACTGGTCCTGTTATTGAACGTAATTCAAAAGGTGAATATAAAATTGTTACAAAAAAACATAAATATATGCCAATTTCTGAAAGGATACCAATGCCAGAGATACTTTCTTTAAATCCTAAATTTAAAGGGATCGGTTCTTCTTGATTGCATTATGTTGCGACGCATGAATATGGTCACCATCAAACATTAGATGCTGCTAATGATCAATCTGGTAAAAATGTATTATTGGGTGCTTGACAAAAAATAAATAGCCCTTCATTTGACGGCTCTGCATATAATATTAAAAATGTAAATTTATATTTAAAAGCAAGAGCAAATGGGCTACAAGTTAGAAGAGTTGCTGCTTCTGAAGCTGAAAAATCTAAAAGAGATATAAAAAACTATAAAGAAGGGATATACGCTAAATTTAGTACAGATAATGGCAAAAGTTTTGAAACTAATAAACAAATTTTTGGTACTGAAAAAGAAGATTGAATTGAAATTAACAAAGAAGGTGGTGAAGACAAAGAGTGATTATTTAAAAAATATGCAAAAGTATTGGAATTTGCACAAAATTACCCTCCATTTGCTAAACAATTGCAACCTAGTTGAAGAGTATTTCATCCAACAAAACCCTCTGATTGAGACAAATATCCAAGTTTATTAGATTTAATTTCTAATTCTTCAAATATGCCAATTATATTAAATAACATTACACTTCCTCCTAAGACGCCAAGTAAAAAAAATATAGACACGAGAGCACTAGTTACAAAAAAAGTTTTAGGTAAAATATATAATGGACAACCATACAAAGGATACTTATTAAATGCTTTTGATAATAACTCAGGAACATTATCAGAAGATATTGATGCTCCAGCGGAAGTATTATCAAATGGACATTATATAAAAGCTAATGACCTTCCAATAAATCCTAATTGAAATAAAGAAGAGCTGAAAATATGAAATGATATGCCCTTAGACTATAATTTAAGTGGATATAATTATATAAATCTTGATGGTAAAAAAACCATTGACTCCGCTATTGCAAAACAAGGAAGAGGTAAATTTACTTCTGATGATATTAAAAGTATTTTTACAGATTACACAATGACTTTTCCGTTACATATTTACCAAGTAAAGAACCATTAATGCCAGGATTTACAAAACATAAAAATTCTGAGGAAAATATTTCTGAATCCAATACTGGGTTTGAATACTATATTCCAAAAGAATTTAATTCGAAATGAGTTAGATATAGAAAATTATTTTATGGGGATGCTATTAGAGAATTTGGTGAGGATGAACATTCATCTAGGTTCTGAGAGCAATTTAAAGGTAAATATGCGGTTAATAAATTGTTAGCGGGTAATGAAATAGATTCAAAAACTAAAGAATCATTAAAAAATATGTCATTTTCAATTACAACTCCCAAATATACAGATACACACTATCTAACACCTTTTTCTGAATTTGAAAAATCAAGTCATACATATATTGGACAAAATTTATCTATGGCAAATGGATACTTTAAAGATAGATTTATACGTAAATCAATGAAATGAAGTATTTACAAAGATGACGGTTCTCAAGAACCATATGTTGGTGATATGACTGATTTAAATGGTAAAAAACCAACAGGGATTGCAGATGCTTATTGATATTATTTATTAAAATCTAGAGGTATTGGTGATAGAACAATTACAGGTATTTGAAGATCACAATCGCGTGATGCAATTTATGCTTATGGTTATGTACCAACATCTTTATCTAAAAAAATTAAGTATTTAGCTATGAAAAATAGAACAACTGGCAAAGTTGAATATATTCAAATAAATACAAATCAAGATAATCTTCATTATTATACAAATCAAGCAAATGCAAAAATTAAAACGTTGGCTGATGAGGGTTATACTTCATGAACTTCAAATTTCTTTTCTTCAGGTTCTTATTCAGATGCTATTGCAAAACCAGGTGAATATACACTATATTTTACAGATAGTTCAAAAAATAAAGTTGATGGATTAACATTAGGTTCAAAACCATTAATTACTGAAAATGGGAAGTTAAGCAGTGAGGCTGCAACAAAAATTACAGAAAGTAAAAATGGGCTTTTATTTAAAGTATATAGTCAATTTAAGAAATAGGAGGAAAATATGAAAAAAATATTTACAAAAGTTATAATACCCATAACGGGTGCAGCAGCAGCAATATCTGTTCTTCCATTAACTTTATTTATTTCTAATAAATATTCACATAAGGAAAAATATGATTTTGGTTTAGCGGTTCCCACTATAAATTCGCTTAATTATATTAAATATGATGGGCCTACAAGTACTGTTGCTAGTTCATTAATGGACGGATTATTTTCTCATGGTCCATCTGGTGATTTAAAATCTCAACTTAGACTTGATCCTTTATCTGTGGAACTTTATCATGTTGATGATGGAGATGGAAGTGTAGTAAGTAGTAGTCAATCTTATGAAATTTCAGATTCTGGTTATACATCTAGTTCAGTATTTTTAGGTAAAAATTCAAAATCTTTCATCATTATTGTAAACGGCCAAGGGTTAATCTTAGACATGTTTTTCCGTTTAAATGGAAAATCAAAATGAAGAAGTGGTGATAAAAAATGAGATGAAAAAAATGCAAGAGTGGTGCAAGGTTCTGATTATGTGGATTCAGCAAAAGCAATACTTAATTTAAAAAATGGTTCCCAAAAAATTGCAAAAATCAGAAATTTAAATATTAGAGGTGTAAATGACGTTTATAATGCGCAATACGAGTATTATAAAAAGAACAAGAAAATATATCCATCTCCATTTGACGGCAAATTAAGAAAAGACGGAACAATTGGGAAAAGTGATTTTAAACTGGGTGTTTCTTCAGGGATGAAAAGTTTAAAAAATGAAATTGTTTATAATTCTAAAGAAACTTCATTGGATTTTGTTAAAAGTCTTGTTCCTGAAAATGAAAGAGATGCCAAAGGAGAATGGGCTAATTCCATAGTTCATTATTCTTTTGCACAACCTATAGACATTAATACTGCTATAGGTGAATTTGAAAGACCAGGATTTTTACCAATTAATAAAAAATTTATTGAAGATCATGGTGGAATTATGCATTTTGGAGATTCAGCAAAAAACTTCATTTGAAATGGTCCATTTGATATCAATTCATTAATTTTAGGACAACGAGGTTCTCTTACACTTAAAAAATCTGAAAAGTATTTTGATGAAAAACATGTTATACCTAATAAAATTAAACTTTATTTTCAAGAAGATGAAGTTATAAAAGGTACTTTATTTGATGATGGTAAAATTTCTCGTACAAAAGTTCCTAGTATTTATCAAATGAAATTTTGGTCTGACCTTAAAAAACGTAGATATATGAAGAAAAAGTCAGGATATGGAACAATTGCACTTTCATTAAATTTAGATAAAAGTACAAATTCTAATTCACCTTTGCAAGATGAAAATTTAAGAAAAGCTATTTCATATGCAATAAATAGAGAACAAATGCTTAGATATGCAGGATGACAAACATCATTTCCGGTTGTAAAATGAACTTCATTTAATTCAGCTAAGGATACAAAGTCAAGAAATGTAGAGACTCATTGAGATGTTTATAAAAATTCTCATAATATTTGAGAAGGAGAAGTTTATAAAGCTGGAAATGGTAAAAAATTCCCAATTGAAAATATTGATTGACAAGGGCATTTATCTGGAACACATATGTTTGAACACTCAAATAGGGTAGATAGTGGATATGATCCAGAGACTGCAAAATATTATATTGATCAATATAAGAAAGCACATCCAAATCAAAAACAAGTTACTTTAAAATTCGTTGATCCAAGTACTCCTGAGACTAGAAAAATATTTATTGGTCTTTCAAATTTCTTTAGAAGACAATTTGGTGATTATGTTAAATTAGAAGAAAAATCGTTGCCTCAGAATGTTTTTGTACAACAACAATTAACTGGTAATTTCGATATAATTTATGGGAATTATGATAAATACGATACAACTTCTGGTTCTGCATATATTAAAAGATTCTTACTTCCTGATGGTATAAATAAAGAGCAATTTAAGACAACTGGATTTAGAAATAATCCTGCAGGTTCTTGAACGTATACTACTTTTAAAAACAAAAGGAAAAAACAAAAAACTTGAGATATGCTTAAAGATCAATTGGAAATTTCTTCAAAAGTTTGAGATAAAATTAATGAGTTAATACCAAATGCGATACCTAAAAATCAAGATGAAAGACAGAAAATTATGGATAAATTTGAGAATTTCTTTATTGGAGAAGGTGGCAATTTTAGTGATAGTTTTGTTGCACAAACATTAGCAGGATTTGAAAAATTAATTCGTGAATCTGTGCCGATAATACCTTTGATGGAAGTTGATAAAGAATGAGATATTAGTAGATTAATGGGTGCTAGTTTTGGTAAATCAATGAGTTTGAAATTTGCTTACGACGTTGATAATAAACCAAGACCTAATTTACCAGGATTGGAGGAAGACTAAAATATGACAAAACAAGTAAAAAATAAACAAAATCCAAAAGAAAAAACAAATATTTTTCATAATATTTATTCCAAATATTTTTTAATAACTAGGAATAAATACATGTATCCAATTTATTTCCTTTTAAAACTTATTGCTGAATTCTTAGTAATATCATTTTTGGTTATAACAATCGTTTTCTTCTTAATTGATAGTATGCCAGGAGAAAATGGCTTATTGAAAGGTCTTGATGATGCTCAAAGGCAAATTGTTATAGTTAAGTATCACTTGGACTACCCAAGTATAAAAAGATTTATCATGTATATTGGTAATCTTATTCACGGAGATTTTGGTGTTTCATCAACGTTATTTCCGGAAAAACCAATAAATGCATTTGTTTGAGGAAGATTTGGAACATCATTTGTAATAGGTTCTATATCTGTGATTCTAACATTGCTTATTGGTATTCCATTAGGAATCGTTGTTGGTAAAAGACCCGGGAAAATTGTAGACTCATTTGCTACAATTATTATCGCAATATTAATCTCAATTCCTTCAATGGTTTTAGGATTATTTATGTTATTATTAGCGAAATCTGTTAGTTTGCCTTATATCTATGATGCAACTAATATAGCTTCATGATTTATGCCAGCTATTTCACTTTCGCTTGTTGGATCTATAACTTATGTTAGATTCATCAGAACTGAATTAAATTCTGAATTAAATTCAGTTCATGCTAAATTCGCTTACTTAAAAGGAGTAAGTAGAAATAGATTTGTTTGAAGACATGCTTTAAAACCTTCATTGTTCCCAATTGCAACTTTCTTCCCAATTGTTGTTCTTAGTTCATTTATTGGTTCAATTTTCATTGAGAAAATATTCCAAATTCCAGGTTCAGGAGCAATGTTTATTAATGCAATTCAATCAAAAGATCAGAATATTATTTTATTCTTAGTAACAATATTCTCGCTATTGACAATTGTTTCATTTATTTTACGTGATGCATTATACGCAATAATGGATCCAAGAATTAGGAGGAGGTAAATATGACTAAAATTAAAGATGAATTTGTAAGTTCGGCACCAAATAAATATTTACAGCCTTTTGCTTATAAACAATGGGAAGCTATTGGTAATGTTTTTGAATTACGTGATGAAAAAACACTTAAACCAAAAGGAAATCCATTTGTTGAATTTGTACATAGATTTTCTAAAAATTTCGGAGGATTAGTAGGGTTCTTTATATTAATTTTACTTATTGCACTTGCACTAATAATTCCGTTTACATCACAAGATCCTAAAACAACAGATATTTCAAATGCATATGCAAATATGTTTAGTAAAGGTCATATATTTGGAACTGATGATTTAGGTAGAGATGTATGAGCTAGATTATGAACTGGATTAAGATTCTCACTAGGAATTGCTGTTATGGCAACATTAATCGATGTTTTTATTGGTTTAACAATTGGTGTTTTAATGGGATATTTTGAAAAATTCGATATTGTTATGCAATTTATAATAAAAGTTATTTCAAATATTCCTACAATTATTATCATGATTATTGCTATGGTTGCAATTAAACCATCATTTTGAATCATGGTTATGGCATTGTGTTTAACAGGATGAATTGGAATGTCCCAACAAATTCGTGCTCAAGTTAAGCGTGCTAAAAACTATGAATGAGTTACTGCTTCAAGAGTTCTTGGTACACCTGCTTGAAAAATTGTTCTTAACTTTATCCCTGTTACGGTTCCTATTTTAATAACACAGTTAGTGTTTACAATTCCGGGGGCAATTTTAGCTGAAGCTGGATTAGCTTTCGTTGGTCTTTCTATTCCAAATGAAGCAACACTGGGTAATTTATTAACTGATGGTTCCACTATGATTACTTTATTCCCAAGATATACATTAATTCCAGCTTTCCTTTTAATTTCATTAACAACTTCAGTTCAATTAATTGGTAATGCAACTCAGGATGCTTTAAGGAGGCAAAGATAATGGAAAAACAAAAAAATGTAGTGGAAATTCATGATTTATGATTATCCTTCAAAAATCCTGCTAACCCAAAAGAAATCAATAAAGTTATTAGGGGGGCTTCTTTAAAATTAAAACAAGGTGAAATCCTTGCTTTAATTGGAGAATCAGGTTCTGGTAAATCTGTTATTACATCAACTTTATATGGTTTAACAGGTGATAATTCAATTATTGAAAAAGGAACAATCATTGTTGATGGCCATGAAGTTCAAGATTTTAGTAATAAAAAATGAGAACTTTCTAAATTGAGGGGTACTACTATTTCAGCAGTTTTCCAAAATCCTATGACTACATTAACTCCTACTATGAAAGTTGGAAAACAGATTATGGAAGGCATGTTAGTTAATAAATTAGTAAAAAATAAAAAGGAAGCAAAAGCAAAAGCAATTGAGTATCTTAAAAAGACAAAAATTAATAATCCTGAATTGGTAATGGATATGTATCCGCATCAAATGTCTGGTGGTATGAAGCAACGTGTTGTTATTGCATCTATTATTGCTTGTCAACCAAAAATATTGATACTTGATGAACCAACAACCGCACTTGATCCAACAGTTCAAGCACAGATACTTGATATTATTAATGACTTAACAAAAGAATATAATATTTCTGTTATTTTCATTACTCATGATTTAGGTGTTGTTGCATCAATTGCAGATAGAATTGCAATTATGTATGCAGGTCAAATTGTTGAATATGGTACTTCTGATGAAGTTCTATGAAATTCACAACATCCATATACTTGAGGACTATTATTATCTACACCAGATATTAACCAAGGTGAAAGACTTGAAACAATTCCTGGTTCTGCACCTGCTAATTTAAATAATATTGTTGGTGATGCATTTGCGCCTCGTAATGAGTGAGCAATTGGTATTGATTTTGAAAAAGAACCACCATTATTTAAGATTTCTGAAACACACTATGCAAAAACATGGTTACTTGATAAAAGAGCTCCAAAAATAAATGTTCCGAAAATAATTTTGGAAAGAAGGGCTGCATTTAAAAAAGAGAAAAGAGGAAAAGATGGCAACAACAATAAAAAATAAATATATACCAACTATTTCTCCTGTAACTCTTGAAGAAAGATTGGATAATGATGGAAGAGAAATAATTTCATATCTAAGGAATGTTTCTGTTACCTTTGGTAAAGGTATTAGGGCAATTCAAGCAGTAAAAGGTATTTCCTTCAATATTTATGAAGGTGAGGTGCTTGGTCTTGTTGGTGAATCGGGTTCTGGTAAATCAACTACCGGAAATGCAATTATGGGTTTGGTAAGCAGAAAAGAAGGTCAAATTAATATTCTTGGTAGAAATTTACCTAAGAATATTAATAAACTTAAAGGTGAATTAAATAAATTTATTGTTAATAAAACACAAATGATTTTTCAGGATCCTGCTAACTCACTTAATCCTCATAAAAATATTTATAAAGTTATTTCTGAAGGGTTAGATAATATTGATGTTAAAAGTGCTTATATGAAAATATTTGACAATAAAACTCTTGTTAATGTCCTTAAAATTATTAAAAAAGAAAAGTATAAAATTGATTATTTCAATACTTTTGATAAAATTAAATATAATGAATACCAAAATAATAAGGAATATTTGAAAATTAAGGAATTACTTTATGTAAATCCTCTTGGATCGATAGAACCTATTAATAAAATGGTAATTACATATTTAAAATTAAGAATGGAAGAAAGAAACATCTTTACACTTGGTAAACTTGGTACAAAAGCAATTAAGAGAAAATTAGTAATTGATATTTTGGGATCAGTTGGTTTATCTGAGAGAATTTTAAATAGATTTCCTTTAGAATTCTCAGGTGGTCAACAACAACGTATTGGTATCTCAAGAGCAGTTGTACTTAGACCAAAATTATTAGTTGCCGATGAACCTATTTCAGCACTTGATGTTTCAATTCAAGCACAAGTTATTAATATTTTCAACGATTTGAAAAAAAACTTTAATCTTTCGATTTTATTAATTGCTCATGATTTACGTATGGTTGAATATATTTCTGATAGAATTGCAGTTATGTATAAGGGTGTTGTAGTAGAAATTGGTACAACTGATGAAATTTCTAAGCACCCTATTCATCCGTATACTAAATCATTATTAGCTGCGGTTCCATCAATTGATTCTCATAAAAAGTCTCTTTCTGATGTACAATATGACTCAACACAACATAATTATGATGAAAAAACACAACCTTCATGATTTAAAGTTGGATCTACTGGAAAACGTTTTGTACTTGGTACAAAAAAAGAGATTGAAAAATGAGCGAAGGAGGCTTAAATGTTTAAAAAAGAAACAATGCACTTAAGTGTAAGTATATTTTCAGCTATTTCATCAGCATTCACACTACTTTGGTTATCATTTGCCCTTGCTCATTTACGTTTAGGATTACATATTTTTGCGATACTTTGATTAGTCGCTTGTTGAATAATAACATCCATTTTAGCGATTAAAGCATATAGGGTCACACCTGCAAAATATAAAAAATTAAATTGATTTGGAATATTAATTGCACCTTTATTCATTCCTATTTTTACCTCTTTTAATTTATATAAAAATTCAGGTGTTGATAAAAAAATAGTTGATAAAACAATAGAAGAATGGGAAACAAAACATATTTTTGATTATCTTAAATATTACGACACAATAAATGGGGTTAATTTTTCTAAAGATTTTATAGAGGAGATTTCAATTACAAAAAATCTGTATAAAAATAAAATTATCGATAAAAAATCTATGAGACAATATATTAGAAGAATACTTATGGAAGAGCTAAAGATAGAAAAACTTCCAATTATATATACCAATGAACAAATTAAAGTGGAATTACCTGAATAAGGTTTTGAATTTTGGTAAATATTAATTATTTTATATTTTAATTGAAAAATAAATAATTTATAATTCAGGCTATAATGCCTGTTTTTTAATCAATGCTAATTTTCGGAGAGATACAAGAACTTGTTAATATGGGAATTGTTATAATTTAGACTTGTTTTTTTAATGTCATCGCTTGTTGCGATAATTTCAAAACTATTATCAATATATAAGATTCCATATAATTTATTAATTAATTGATTTAAACTATAGATTCCAATTATTATATATATGACATTTTCATTTTAAAAAACAATCTCTTTTAGCACTTTAAATGTCATTTATGCATATAAAAAATTAGTTTCAATAGAATTTATAATATTTTTGAAAATTATATCTTTAAAAATTCAATATTATTCAACCACTTATATTAATTACAGAAGGTGTTCCTTATTTTTTTAATGCTAAAAAAGGTTTTTCTTTTATAGATAATTATAAAAATAAAAAAAGGGTCTCCCCCTTAAGTTTTATATTAAATGAAAGCAAAAATTAAAGAAATACTAAAACAAACTAGTGTAGGTAAAATAATTATTGTTAAAAATCTTATTGCTTGCCTTGTTTTTGCTTGTCTAAAAGAATCCATATTATATTTTTGAGAAAAAGTATAATGTTCTATAATTCTCTTATCACTATCTGTGATCTTTTTATTACCTTTTTTATATATTGCATTATCCTTTTTACGCGATATTCATGAAAATAGTATTCCACAAAATCCAACTATTGTTAATCCAAAATAGACATGTGAAATCAATTTATAAGAGCAATGTGCAAGCATCATTGACATTAATGTTATGGAAATAGCTAAGAATAGCACTATAAACCATCCAAGGTCATATTTATTAAATAATTTCTTCATAAAAATATTATACTAAATATACCCTTTATAATACTAATGAATGTATTAAAAATGTTTTACGAAAAGGTGGAGATAAAATAAAACTAGAAAATAATTGATTATTAATAATCATCTATTTCAAAAATATTTTTTATACACTATTAATTTTATTGATTTAAGATTCATTATTTCTTTTAGTTATTGTCCACATAAAAAAAACATACCACCCATTATTTTTTTGGAGATATGTTTTAAGTTTTGATATTGGGTACAAATTAAATGCATTAACATTACAATTTATTTCGAATTATACTTGCGATATCTAATGAAGGATATGAATCAGTTTTTGTTCAAACACTTCCATCCATATTAAATTCTTTATTCCAATGTTTAACTTTTAAATATATTAAATAGGACTATTTTTATTGTTAGTGTTTTTCCCAAATAAGATTTCTCATCCACTTGGAAGATTGGCATATATATCTTGTAAATTTGTCTTAAGAACTGTATTTATCAAGTCTTTATTTTTATTATCATATTTTGTATAATATGATATATTTTTTGATACAAAATTATAATAATATACTGATGTATTTCCGGTATTTTCAATTTTATTTATAATTTGTGCAAATATATCTTTAGCAACTTCTTTTTCCGACATAAATTTAATATTAATCATTACTTTTGTCTTATATCCTGCAATGTTTTCTGCTGTTAATGTAATAGTTTGAATTGAATTTATATCACTTGAATCTACTGGATTAGTTGTAAAATTAGATGAAATTGTTATTCCAGAAGGAATTATGAATAAATCTTTAAGCATTTGCTCATTAATATTTTCATCTTTATATAAACTAATATTAAACGAGTTGGATTTTGAATCATGACTTAATGTTCTAGATCCTATTTTGGCATCGTCTTTCATTTTTATCATTGGTCCAGTACCATTTATTCCTGTTGCATTAACTTTTACTGATTTAGTTACAGAAGTTCCAAATCCTTTTGAAATTGTCAATGTAACTACTAATTCACCATTGGCATCGATTCCGTCATGAGAATATGTTATATTTGTGCCTTTTAAATCGTTAGGAAGTGTTATTCCAAGGTTGCCGCTAACTAATTTCACATCTTTTGCAGAAGTTATAGCTCCGAATGTTGAATTATAATTAGCTCCTAAATTTATTGAGTTCACTATTTTATTTATATCTAATGAATCAGTTTTGTTTCTCTCTCTATTTGTTATTATGCTTGCAATATTGATATCTTGCGCTCCACTTCTATCATTTTTATCTCAAATAACACCATTAAGGTCATATCAATCAGAACGTTTATATATAAGCTTAATTCAAAGTAAAACAGGAGTACCACCAGTAACTGTTCGTTTTCCTAATTGAATTTCTCAACCTGGATCTAAGTTGTTATATATATTCATAAAACTTGTTCCAATTATAGCATCCAATGACTTACTGTTGGAACTTTGATATGTAGTATAGTATGGTATTGCGCCACTTTTATTGTAATCTTCCACTTTTGTAAAACTTATATTTTTCAATGCGTCCGATATTTTATTGAAAGTCTGTTTTAGCTTCTTCTTTAATTTTATTTTTTTGAGCAACATCCATACCTGTAACTGTTAATTTAACAACAACTGAATCGGTCGCACCGTTCTTACTAAAGCTTAATGTAACATCATAAGTTCCATTGTGGTCAATCTTTTTGTGTGTATATTTAACATCAACACCTTCTAAATCATCAAGAATATCAATGCCAAGAGTTTTATCGACAAATGCAATATTTTTTACCGCTGCAATTGCTTTATTTGAATTATAATTTGCCGTCTTCGAAATTTGCTTAGAAATATTTTTTATTGTCTCAGGAACTTTTGCTTTATTAATACCTTTAATGTGAACAATAATCTTATGTTCTACAATTTTTTCAGACACTTTGCTTATTTTGAGGATAACTTCTAATTTTCCATCTTTTTCAATTTAAGGGCGTGAATAAGTAACTTTAGTTCCCGATAGGTCTTTTGGTAATGTAATTCCTAATGTCCCATTTTTAAGTTCTTCATTTTCTATTTTTTCAATTTTAACTAAAGTTGTATTGTAAAAATAATTATCCTTAAATTGCTCAGAAATTTTATTTGAGTTAGTCTTATGATTTTCAATTTTTGTAATTATGCTAACTGTTGACTAATAATCGTTGCTCCTGCCACCGCAACTGCTGTCCCTCCTAAAATATAAGTAAAGTATTTTGATTTTATTTTCTTCATTTTACCCCCTATCATTGCTTATTTAAATTTATATTTTGTATTTTAACCATATTTATTACTAATTAATTAGATGTATTAATCTAAGGGTATTTTTCTTGTTTTTTTGTACTTATTTTTTAAATAGTTTATAATTTACACATTAAAATACTAAAGTGTATTTCACTCAAGGAGTAATAAAATGGCAAAAGTAATTATAGGTATGTCAGGTGGAGTTGATTCATCTGTAGCTGCATTTTTATTAAAGGAACAAGGGCATGAAGTTGTTGGTGCTTTTATGCGTAATTGAGATTCGGTTGCAAATAACGATATTTTAGGTAATAAAAACGCAACTAATCAAGAAAAATGTCCTGAAGAAAAAGATTGAGCAGATGCTCAAGAAGTTGCGAAAAAGTTAGGTATTGAAATTCATAGAGTTGATTTTGTCAAGGAATATTGAGATTATGTTTTTGCTTATTTTATTAAAGAATATAAAATGGGTAGAACTCCAAATCCGGATATTTTATGTAATAAATATATTAAGTTTGATAAATTTATGGAATACGCATTCAATGAATTGGGTGCTGATTATATTGCAATGGGTCACTATGCAAAACAAAAGGATGGAGAATTATTTAGGGCTAAAGATATGAATAAAGATCAAACTTATTTTCTTTCACAACTTTCAAAAGAACAAATATCTAAATCTCTTTTCCCCTTATCTGATTTAACTAAACCAGAGATTAGAAAAATTGCTGTAGAACAAGGTCTTGTAACTGCTAATAAACCTGATTCAACTGGTATTTGTTTTATTGGTGAGAGAAATTTTACACAATTTTTACAAAACTATATTGCAACGCAACCTGGTGAAATTAGAGATATTACAACCGGAGAGATAATTGGTAATCATATTGGGGTTATGTATTATACTATTGGTCAAAGAAAAGGTCTTAATTTAGGAGGGATGAATGAGCCTTATTTTGTTGCTGGACATGATATGGATAAAAAAATTATCTGAGCTGCTCCAGCGTCTAAAAATGAATATCTACTTTCAGATAAATTAGAAGCAGTTGATGTAAATTTTAATACTGATAATTTTAATATCGATAACATCACTGTTAAATTTAGATATAGACAAACTGATGTTAAGGCTAAATTAGAAATTCATGAAGATAAAATAATATTGTCTTATGATTTATTTGAAGCAGTTACACCGGGTCAACAAGTAGTTCTCTATGATGGTGAAAAATGCATTGGTGGTGCTACAATTGACAAGATATTTAGAAATGGCAAAAAAATAGAATATGTTTAGTTAAATAAAAAATAGAATAAAATTTATACCTTCATTAAAGGTAGAAAGATAATGTGAGTTCCATAATAAGGAGTTCACTTTTTATTTTTGAATAATTAATAGTGAAACAATGAACAATAATTTTTAAGGAGTGTGAAAGTTTTAGAATATATGCATCTTGATACACCATGCCAAAATTAAAGGTGAGACAATCTCCAACGAGCAAAAGGGGTGATTTGGTCAAGAACTTATGTTATAAAAAATGGCGATACTGATATAGTTGGAAGTATAACGGGCAAAAAAGCAATGGAAAAACCAAAAAAAGCTATAGATTGAGATGAATTTACAAAAAATCTTATTAGAATCACTAAAAGATATAAAAGGATGCAAAAAAATAAGAATACTACTTATAAGTTGCAAAGAAATCCAATTTAAAAAAAGTTACTACTCAATCTTTCTTAATGAATAAAAAACATTGTATAAGGAAAGACAAGTAGTGTTCATTAATAAAATACGCAATAAATGCTTGGCATAGGGAATAGGTACCTAGTTAAAGGCCTTGGGGTGCTTGTTCATATAATAAGGCAAATCAAAAAACATTATTATTGAATAAAAAAATTAATTAAAAGGGAATACGATGATAACAACCTGGTTTTGGAATATATTAGAAACACAGATTTAAAACGAAAGATTATTTACTCAGATCATGAGAGTTAATAATCTTCTAATGATTTTGATTAATGATACACAAATTAGGTGAGGCTATTTCAATGTCTAGAATTGGAACTCTTTAGATAGTGGGGAAGTTGATTTTCTTTAATGTCAAATCAGAATGTTTGAACATATTCAAAAAGATATTATCATTTGACTAAGTTGAAGCATATATTCAGGAATGCTTAAAATTATATAATTACAAAATAGATTAACATTAAAAACTCTTGCAGAAGCAAGAGTTCAAAAAGTCCACTTTATCTTTCGCCTTTACAAAGTATGCGAGTTTTACTCTTTTTTTAAATCTACTAAACAAATGTCTCTAAATTAAAATCCTTTAAATGATCAATATTAGAGAAATCCTCAATTGTAAACTTACCTTTTTCATAATTAATTGTTGTTATGCTTGTATTGTGTAAGAAGGCTTCTTTTTCCATATCTTTTCAAGATTTATTTTTAATTATTTTAAACAACACCTTTAAAATAACTCCGTGAGTAACTATCAATGAATTTTTATTTTCTTTTATTATTAAATCAAGCGCTCTTCTTGCCCTTATTTCCAGTTCTTCATAAGTTTCTCCGTTAAAGTATGAAGGATTATATTCAAGAGTATTGTTTCAAAGATTATTTAAAAGTTTTGGATATTTTATCTGTATATCATCTTTTTTCATGCCTTCAATATCACCAAAACTCATTTCCTTTAAATCATCTACTAAAATTAGGTTAGTTGTTTCTTTTTTTAATAAATTTGATGTTTCAACAGCTCTACCTAATGGACTTGAAAATATTTGGGAAAAATCATATTTATACATTTCATTTTTAAGTGAAATTGTCTGTTTTATACCTTCTTCTGTAAGTCGTGAATCTAGTTGCCCTTGAAATTTCTTAATTTTATTTCATTCTGTTTGTGCGTGCCTCACAAAAAATAATTTCATTTTAGCTCCTTTATTTGTATAAATTATACTAAAATTATTTTATGGAAAAACAAATAAAACAGAAATTAGAATTCTATAATGATGAGATGAAAAAATCATTAAAAGAATTGGTAAAAATAAATTCTACTAGGGATTATAAAACTGCTGGAAAAAATAAACCTTTTGGAGATGGTGTTAAATCAGCAATGGAATATATGATTAATAAATCAAAAAAAGAAGGGATGTTGGTTAAGGAATACGAAGGATATGCTCTAGATATTAGAACAAAAAAAAGCGATGATGATTACATAGGGGTAATTTGCCATATTGATACAGTACCTGCAAATCCTGAAAAGTGAATCCAAAACCCATGAGATCCACTAGAAAAAGATGGATTTATATATGGTAGAGGTACACAAGATGACAAAGGTCCTTTAATTGCAGTTTACTATGCTCTTAAAGTTATAAAAGACTTAAAAATCAAATTAGCAAAACCAATTAGATTAATAATAGGAGGTTCAGAGGAGACAAATTATGAAGGAATTAAAAAATATTTTTCATTGAATAAGCAACCTTTAGCAGCCTTCACTGCTGACAATGCATTTCCAGGTATAAATAATGAAAAAGGTGGTGCGAAAGGGAAACTAACATTAAATTTCGATAGTGAAATTATCAAAAAATTTAATGGGGGTAAGACAATTAATATTGTTCCTGATTATGCAGAGGCTGAGATAACTTTAGATTTAATGGAGGTATCTACACCATTTTTTGAATTTTTAGAAAAGAATAAATTAGAAGGTAGTGTAGATTCTCAAGGTGAAAATACATTAATTTCAATTAAAGGTATACCAGCACATGGGTCAACTCCAAAAAAAGGTGTTAATGCAGTGTTATTCTTAGCAAAATTTCTTTATGAATTAACTAATGATAATGTAATGAAAATAATTACAGAAAACTTTTTCAATGAAACTGACGGGACAAAAATTGGGATTAATCCAAAAACTTTAGAATTTGGAGATGTTAGTATCAATGCTTCTATAGCTAAAATGGTTGAAAATAATTTTGAACTACAAATGGATATTCGCTTCCCATATGGTATGACTTCAAGTGAAATAGAAGAAAAAGTATCCGAACATTTTTGTTGTTTTGATTTTAATATAATTAATGCTAACGAGCCTCTTTATTATGCGCCTGATAGTAAGATAGTTTCCACTTTATATTCAACATATCAAGAGTTAACAGGTGATTATAAGTCTGAATTAATTACATCTGGTGGCGGTACATATGCAAAAGTTACTAATAATTGTATAGCTTTTGGAGGATTGTTCCCTGGTTCTGAATGAAGAATGCATGCTATTGATGAGAGAGTTAAGTGAGATGAAATAGTTAAGCAAGCAGAAATATATATTCATGCATTGATAAAAATGGGAAATCAAGAGTGATAAAAAAACACTATAGTTCACTAAAATCTGTAGTGTTTTTTATTTTTTTATAAGGCGAATTAGCTTGTAGGAATTTATTCAGACTAAACTTATCAGTTTTTTTATTGGAGTATTTATTCCAATCAAAACTATATGGCGTATTTGATCCAATATACCTTTTGCATATTAAAACATTTAATTCATTTGTAGAAAAAGGTCTATTCTCAAAAATGTCAATTAAATTTTCTTTAAAATCCAATACAGAACCCCTTGTTGAACCATTTAAAAGTTGCAAAAGATCATATTTAAAGTAATATTTTCCAACACTTCTATAAGTTCCTTGAGAATAATCTGAATTCCAATTGTAATATTTAGCTTTGTTGAATCCATGTGCACAAAAATTTCTTATCCTCTTTACAGACTTTAAGAAATTTTGAAAATCTTTCACCGTTTTAAAATCAGTGTTAACAATTTTTACAAAGTGATTCATTATTTTATAACGCTGAGAATCATCAAGATGTTTCTTGCTATAAAATTCAACCTTCGATCCAAGAGTTTTAGACTTTTCCTTTAAGAATATACTCGGAATTTCTTCCAACATAGAAACTTTTAAATACCTTTCTATTTTTTGACACATAACTAGCAAATCATTTTTAATTATGAAATCAATATAATATATGTTGAATAAATCATAAATCGTTACATTTTTAAAGAATTTTTTATTTTCATCATCCAATAATAGTGGTCCTAAAAAATTTATAATGTAATTAATTTCATGTTTTTCACTTATTCACTTTCAATATTCACTTGTTTTAATTTTTTTCTTTATTTTTTTTGAGGCTTCTTTAATAGTTAAATTGCTTAATGTGAAATTCTCTTGTTTATATTTAATTTTCATAAGATAATTTTACCATTTATATTTTTTAATTTATTGAAGTATCCATATTTTTTTAATTAGAGATACTCTCGATATTTTTTTATTTTATCCAATAAATTTTTATAGAGGATTAAATTTTCATAAGATATTAGAATAGATGTAATAATGGTGAAAATTCTCTTGAATGCAGTCCGTTTATTAGTTAAAATTTAAATAAAAGAAAACAATAATTATAAGTACTTTTAAAATGATGATATTGATAAAGAGATGTTCCCTTTCTTAATTATAATAAGCTATTTTATATAATTGAAAATTAGTAGTTCTTTCTGATGTTGTATCTATTTTTTTTATAACTCATAATGTACAATGTTTGTTACTACTATATGTTTATTATTTTGAAAATTTTGCAGAAAACGATTGAATGTTTAGGGAAAATTCTTTGAATAAATAGAAACTATTATTTTCTAACTTAATATCCTATATAGATAAAATTATTTTCAATAAATATCTTAAATAGATATTATTTGTGATAAATTCAGACAATGCCAAGAATATACTAGATTACGTTAAAAGATTCTTTCATATATTTTTAAAGGTTCGAGGAAAAGGATTTCATAAAATTTATATATTTGACACAGTTACGCAATACCTTTTTATGGCCAATATTCATACAATAAAGAATGTAAATAAGATTTTTAAAAAGTAATATTGTTGAAAATAATGCTTTATAGATGCTATCTTACTAAAAATCAAAGTAAAAAGTGATAAAAATGAGTTGATTTTACATTAAATGTTATAATTTTTTTTGCATATATAAAAATGAAAGAGGTAATATTATGGATAAAATTCAAAAAAACATAGCAAAAGTAGAAATGACAATGGGGAAAAGATTTTTAGCGGGGCTTATTAACTTAGTTCTAGCTTTTACAATCGTATTCCCAATTTTAAACTTGTATTTCATGCTTACAAGAAATTGAACAATTGGTTCAAAATTAATGGGATATTCATTTAAAATTAGAGAAGATCAAAAAATTGTATACATTTTACTAGCAACTATTTCAGTAGCATTTTTCTTCCCTATTATATTAATTCTAAATCTTGTGTTTTTATCACAAGGTTCAAAATTAATGACTGAAAAATTCTCAAATGTTAAATTTATAAAAGCTATTTAATCATTAATATGACAATATAATTTTAAAAATAAAAACCTTCGCTTTTTAAATAAAAGGCGAGGTTTTTTAAATAAAATACAGGAGTTTTTGATGGTGTATGTTCCTTATAAATTTTAATTTTATAAAAACAAAATAAAACCACTAAATTAATTTAATATAAAAATATTAGGTGTTGTTATGAAAATTCAAAAATAATTTATTAATATTAAATGCCAAAATATAGGTTTTACCAAAATGTGCACTAATTTAAATAACAAAAATTTATGACGATATTTAGAATTTCTATTTGTTTTAAATAGATTTTTAATTTATTATTTTTAATATATAATTATTTTATTAAATGAATATATGTCTTTGATAAGGAAGTGCAAACCTTTGAGACACTAAAAAGCGAATAACTCACGTTACGAGTAAAGAGTCCGGATAAGGGTGGTACGTTGGCCCCTTATCAGGGCTTTTTATTATCAAAGGAGATAAAATGAAGAAATTAACATCAATGGAATTAAGGGAAGAATGATTGAAATTCTTTGAATCAAAAGGGCATTTAAGAGTTGAATCTAAATCGCTTATACCTGTAAATGATCCATCATTACTATGAATAAATTCAGGAGTTGCCACACTTAAGGATTTCTTTTCTGGAAAAAAACAACCACCAAGAAAAAGGTTGACTAACTCTCAAAAGTCTATTAGAACTAACGATATAGAAAATGTTGGCGTTACATCAAGACATCATACACTTTTTGAGATGCTTGGTAATTTTTCTATTGGAGATTATTTTAAAGAAGAAGCAATTGAATTTGGTTGAGAATTTTTAACTAAAGTTTTACAAATTGAAAAAAATAAACTTTATATAACATATTATGAAGAAGATAAAAAAACATATGATACATGAGTTTCAATGGGAGTGGACCCTTCTCATTTGGTTTCTGGTAATAGAGAAATGAACTTTTGAGATATGGGTATGGGACCATGTGGCCCTGATACTGAAATCTTTTTTGATAGAGGTGATGTTTATGATAAAAGGGGTATTGAATTAATAGAACAGGACTTAGATAATGATAGATATATTGAAATATGAAATATAGTTTTTTCAGAATTCAATAATGATGGAGAAGGTAATTATAATGAATTAGCTCAGAAAAATATTGATACTGGTGCTGGTTTAGAAAGAATTGCTTCTATATTACAAGGTGGGCATACTAATTTTGATACTGATTTATTTATACCTATAATCCGTCAAGTTGAACAATTAACAGGTAAAAAGTATGATGGTGAAGCTTACTTCACTCAAGAACAAAAACAACTGAAAGTTAATAAGTCATTTAAAATTATTGCTGATCATATGAGAGCTGTTGTTAACGCAATACAAGATGGTGCAAAACCCTCTAATGTATCACGAGGATATATAATAAGACGTTTAATTCGTAGATCATATAGATCAGGACTTCAATTGGGCATTGAAGAAAAAACCTTCTTATATAAATTAGTTAACATTGTTAGAGATTCTTTACCTTTTGAAATTGATGTTAAGAATGTTTCTTCAATAATTAAAAAAGAAGAAATATCATTCGCTAAAACAATTGAAAAAGGTGAAGAATTACTTGAAAAATCAATAATTCCAGGAGAAGAATTTGATTTTGCAATTGCATTTAAACTATTTGAAACGTATGGATTTCCAATTGAATTGACACAAGAAATTTTAGAGGAAAAAGGTATTAAATTAGATATTTCAAAATTTGAAGAGTACAAAGATAGACATGCGGAGGCTTCAAGAGGGAAAGTTACACATGCTATGTCCAAACAAATTGAATCCTTGACAAAAGTTAAGGGTAAGATATCTGAGTTTATTGGTTATGGTAATGAAGAAATGGGTTCACAAAACATTGAAAAAGGGATTTCTGAAGTTGCTTTATTATTGGATGAAAATAAAATCGTTGAATCCACTAATGGTATTGGTTATGCAATTTTTGCAGAAACACCATTTTATGCAACTTCAGGTGGACAGAGACATGATAAAGGTTTTATCATACAAGGTAATAATAAAATAAAAGTTTTAGATGTTTTCAAAGATAAGTTTGGAAACCACGTTCATAAAATTGAAGGTAATTTAAAAATGGGTTCTGTAAAACTTGAAGTTGATCATGAAGTTAGAAATGGTTTAATGAGAAATCACTCTGGAACTCACTTAGTATTCAGGGCATTGCGTGAAGTTTTTGGTGCAGATGTCATTGAACAATTAGGTTCTGATAATAACGAAGAAAGATTAAGATTTGACTTTCCATGTGAAAAGAAACCAACTGAAGAAGAAATTACAAGAGTTGAAAATTTAGTTAATGAATATGTTTCTAGAAAAGTTGATAGAAATTATGTAATTACAGATTTGAAAGGTGCTGAAAAATTAGGAGCAATTATGACTATTGATGAAGATTCTTATTCTGAAAAAGTTAGAGTGGTAAAATTCGATGGCATAACTACGGATTTATGTGGGGGTACACACGTTCCTAATACTAGTTATCTTGAGAAATTCAAAATTAAAACCGTTGAAAACAAAGGTTCCGGAGTTTATAGATTAGAAGCTATAACTTCAAAAGTTACAGTAGATAAATTTGTTGAAAAAGAACTTGATAAACTTTATGGTGAGATTGAAAAACTTTTTAATAAAAATAAAATTTTAGACCCTAATTATGGAATTAAGATTTCAGCCCTAAATATTAATAAGGCTAAAAAATTGATTGAAAATTTAAGGGCGGATAACAAAAAATTATCAAAAAAATCTCAAAAGATAGAGGTTCCAGACGTTGTATTAACTAATGGTTTTTATATTGATTTAAATATTAAAAATCCTGGTCAAATAAAATCTTTAGCTATTGCTTTAAGAGATAAATACCCAAATGGTACATTTATAATTGGTTCAAAAAAAGAAAAAATGTTAATTGCTATTTCTTCTAATCAAAAAGACTCAAATATGATTTTACAAAATATATTCAAAGAAACAAATGGTAGAGGAGGGGGAATGAAAAAATTTGCACAAGGTGCATGTGATAATTCCTCAAAATTGAAGGAAGTTATTGAAAAGGTTATTAATGGCTAGGAAAATTGGTTTAGATTTAGGTTCTAAATCATTGGGCATAGCACTTAGTGATCCACTAAACTTTACAGCTCAAGGAAAAGAAAATTTTCGCTTTGAAGAAAGAGATTGAGACGCTGCCATTAATAAGTTAAAAGAATACTTTGATGAATATGATATTGATGTAATAGTTCTTGGTTATGTAACATATATTTCTGGTGATAAGTCGGAAACCACTTATATGATTGAAGAATTTAGGGAAGTGCTTGAAAAAAATTTCAATGTTCCAATAATATATATCGATGAGAAAAATACTACCAACAAAGCTCATGAAATTATGATTGGAGCAAATCTTTCTCGCAAGAAGAGAAAGAAAAATAAAGACAAGTTAGCTGCTCAATTAATACTTGAAGATTATCTAATGAGAATATAAAAGCGCTTAAATCATTTAATTTGATAAAATTAATCTATGGAAAATAATAAAAATACAAATTTAGATGAAGATAGAATTATTGAGGTTGTCTTAGAGAATGGAGAAAAGGCTGAAGGAATAATACTTTTTACTTTCGAAGCAAATGGTGATAATTTTGTTTTATATGAAATTCAAGAGCAATTATTTGCCGCTAAGGTTGATGAACAAGGTGGGCTTAAATCTGTTGAAGAAGATGAATGATCGCTTATTGAAAAGGTTTATGAAGAATATCAGGAAACATATGTAGAAGAAGGGGAAGATGAGTAATACTACAAGGTACATACTGATTGCGTCAGTATTCATTGTTTTAGCAATTGGATTCACTGTATTTTTGGTATTGTTCTTAAAAGCTAGAAAGTTGAAAAAAATAATTCTTAAAGATGCAATTAAATTGGATGCTTTAGATGAAAAAAATAAAGCTGTTTTTGAAAGAAAAGATATTGGAGAAATGATTTGGGAATTAAAGGATAAAATAAACAATCCTTTAGATGATATTTCTATGGAATATTTCATTACTACAATTATAAGAAATGGTTTTAAAACTGTTTGAATTGAAAACGAAACAGAGGGTTATGAAATAATTACTTTAGCGCTTAAGACAAAGACTAAAATTTCAACTCTTAAGTCATCAATTATTGATTTGAATAAATTCAAGGAATTATTAGCTGAATTTAATGTTCCCGAAGATAGGGTAGAATTAATAGAAAAGAAAAATTTAAAGGATAAATTTGATTTTGTAATTCTTTCTAATAGAACAAAAGAGTATAACACTTCATTTGATAATACATGAGTAAATGTCGATAAAAATGGAATGTTAATAATTACAGATTGCAGAAAATTAACAAGAGATCAAAAAGATCTGATAAGGTATTTAAAATTAATTGGTATTCGTTTTGAACATCAAAAAATTCATGAAGGTTTTATTATAGCTGCTAAATAATAATAAAATTTGATAAAATAATACTATTACAAAGTAACACAAGGAGAAACTTATGGAAAAAAACTTACACATGCTTACAAAAGAAGGTAAAGCGAAACTTGAAGAAGAAATTAAATTACTAGTTGAGATTGAAAGACCAAAGGTTATTGAAGAACTTGCGGAAGCTAGAGCACAAGGGGATCTTTCAGAGAATGCTGAATTTGATGCCGCTAGAGAAAAACAAGGTCAAATAGAAGATCGTATTAGACAAATCGAAGCGATTCTTGAAAACTCTGAAATAATTAAATCAAATTCTAAAACAGATAAAGTTAGAATTGGATCAGAAGTAGAATTACAAGACCAAAGAACTAAAAATATTAAAGCATTTTCAATTGTTGGTAGACAAGAAGCTAATCCATTTGTTGGTAAAATTTCTAATGAATCACCTTTAGCAAAAGCTATTTTAGGTTCATCAAAAGGTGATATCGTAAATGTTGAAGTTGAAGAAAAATATAAAGTTAAAATTGTAAGTATTAATAAATAATACGCTAGTTTAGTATGCTAGCTTTTTTAGCAAAATAAAATTAAGGAGAAAATAATATGGATTCAAGAATAAAAGAAGTTATTTATACAAGAGAAGAAATTGAGAATAAAATAAAAGAATTAGCTGGATGAGTTAATGAAGAATATAAGGATTCAAAAGATTTGGTTGTTGTAGGTTTATTAAAAGGATCAGTTCCATTCTTATCAAGATTAATTATGGATGTTACAGTTGATTTATCAATTGATTTCATGACCGTATCTTCTTATGGTGGTTCAACAGAATCAACTGGTAATGTTAAGATTGTTATGGATCTTAAAAAAGATATTAAAGGAAAAGACATTCTTATTGCTGAAGACATTATAGATTCTGGTATTACTTTGAAGGCAGTAGTGGATACTTTATCTTCAAGAAATCCAAATTCATTAAAAATAATAACATTAATGGATAAACCAACTGGAAGAAAAGTAGATTTACATGCTGATAAAGTTGGTTTAATTGTTCCAGATGCATTTTTAGTTGGATATGGTTTAGATGTTAAGGAAAAAATGAGAAATTTGCCGGTTATAGCTATTTTTGACCAAGATAAGATAGACGAAGTCTAATATCTTATTTTTTTTACGCATTTTTGATACAATTTATATATGATAAAAGTTAAAAATCTTTCATTTAAATATTCTGATGCAAATTCTAATGCTTTAACAAACATTAATTTTACTATGCCAAGAGGAAAGTATATTGCTATTGTTGGTCATAATGGTTCTGGTAAATCAACTTTGTCTAAAATTTTAGTGGGTCTTTATAAACCAACAGAAGGCAGCGTAATCATTGATGATATCGTTATGTCTAAGAAAACTTTAAGAGAAATTAGAAGTAAAATAGGAATTGTATTTCAAAATCCTGATAATCAATTTATCGGGTCTACTGTTGAAGATGATATTGCTTTTGGTCTTGAAAATAAAAGATTAAGAAGAGAAGAGATGAAGAAAGTGGTTGCAGAACTTTCTGAAAAAGTGGGGATGGGATCATTTTTAGAACGAGAACCACAAACATTATCTGGTGGTCAAAAACAAAGAGTTGCTATTGCATCTACACTGGCGTTGGATCCTGAAGTTATTATTTTTGATGAAGTTACTTCAATGTTAGATCCTAAAGGCAAGAGAGAAGTTCTAGAGTTAATAAGAGAAATCCAATCTACACGTCAAAAAACACTAATTTCCATTACTCATAATATGGATGAAGCGATCATGGCTGATGAAATACTTGTTTTTTCACAAGGAGAATTAATAGCATCTGGGAAACCTAGCGAGATTTTAAATAACAAAGAGATTGTTAATTTAGCTAAAATTGATGCGCCATTCATTTATAAAATATCTTCACAAATTAAAAACATAAAACCAACCTATAATGAGAAAGAATTAATTGGTGAATTATGCAAATAAAAACTATTAAATTATCACATACTTTTGACAAAGGTCAACCTCAAGAGTTTCAAGCTTTGAAAAGTGTAACATCAATTATAGAACAAGGTCAATCAATTTCTATTATTGGTCATACAGGTTCAGGTAAAACAACTTACATTGAACATCTTAATGCACTTTTATTACCAACAGAAGGTAATATTAACTTAAAGTATAAAGCTGAAAATCAAAGTAAAAAAACTAGGGAACTTGAACCTTTTGTTATCATAGAAAAAGATATCAAAGCATCAAAAAGAAAAATAAAAAATATTAAGGAAATTAGAAAAAGAATAGGTATTGTTTTCCAATTTGCTGAATACCAATTATTTGAAGAAACAATTGAAAAAGATATTATGTTTGGTCCAATAACAATGGGGATTAAAAAAGAAGAAGCTAAGCAACTTGCTGCAAAGTATTTGAAAATAGTTGGTCTAGATAGTGAATATCTTGAAAAATCACCATTTGCATTATCAGGCGGTCAAAAAAGACGTGTCGCCTTGGCTGGTATTTTAGCAATGGAACCAGAAGTATTAGTTTTTGATGAACCAACAGCCGGTTTAGACCCACAAGGATCGCAAGAAATATTAGGTATTTTCGATAAACTCCATAAAGATGGTAAAACTATAATAATTGTTACGCATAATTTAGATGATGCACTAGCACACACAGATTACACAATGATGTTTGCAAAAGGAGAATTAATTAAATTTGATGATTCTTACACGGTTTTGAAGGATGTTGATTGCTTACTTAAAAATGATTTAGAACCACCTAAATTATTGGATTTTGTCAATAAATTAGAGAGTAAGGGTATGAAAATACCAAAAGTAAAAACACTTGAAGATTTAGTCCAAGTGTTAAATTCGAATAATGAATAAAGGAGTAAAATGGAATTAACAGTAGGGAAATATATACCAAATAATACAGTCATACATAGACTTGATCCAAGGATTAAGTTATTTTGTAATGTTGTTTTGATAGTTATTATATTTCTAACAAGAAGCTATGTTGCATTTGGAATTGCTTTTGCTCCAATATTATTAACGTATGTATTAGCAAAATTACCACTTAAAAAATTAATTTCTATGCTTAAACCTGTTGTGGTGATTATGGTATTTTTATTCATTATTAATATTTTTATTATTGATAAACCAACATATCAATGGTTTCAAACTATAAATTACTGGAAAATTCACATATCAGGTGAGGCACTTGATAGAACATTAATAATTGCTGTAAGGGTTTATTTCATGATTGTAGTTACTACTATATTAACCTCTACAACTAAACCAATTGATTTAACAAGGGGCTTGGAAGATTTAATGCTACCACTTAAGATTGTTAAATTTCCTGTTCATATAATTGCTATGATAATTGCTATAGCACTTAGATTTATACCTACATTATTAGAAGAGTCACAAAGGATTATGAAAGCACAAGCATCGCGTGGTGTTGATTTCAAAAATGGCGGATTTAAATCTAAGGTCAAATCAACAGTGACATTAATAATCCCTTTATTTGTTACTTCCTTCTCAAAAGCTGAAGATTTAGGAAATGCTATGGAAACAAGGGGTTATGATCCTTATGCAAAGAGAACACGTTATAGAAAATATTCTATAAAATGATTTGATGTTTCAACTTTTTTAGCAGTTTTACTATTATTAACGTGAGTAATTCTGGGGAGATGTGGCATTAATCCAATACCATTACCATATTAATAATAATTAAATGAATTATTTCATTTTTTTTATTTATAATTTTTTTAATATGTTTAGATTTTTTGTTAATAATAAAATTGAAGAGACTCACTTTGAAATAAGTTCTGAAACACTAAAGCATATGAAGGTTGCTCGTATATCAAGAGAAAAATTCATTTGCATTTTTGAAGGCAAGTTTTACATATGCGAACTTGAAAATGACATGGCTAAGATTTTGGAAAAATTAGAAGAAGACCATGAACATGATGGTGAAGTGGTAATAGCTGCTGCTATTATTAATACAAAAAGATTTGAATGGATGATTCAAAAAGCAGCTGAACTAGGAGCCACAAAGATTATTCCTGTTTTAACAAAAAGAGTAGAACAAAAACTAGGTAATAATATTTCAAAAAAGATCGAAAGATGAAATCAAATTGCTAAAAATGCATGTGAGCAGTCTTTTAGGAATGTTCCCTTAACAGTAACTGAACCAATCAGTTTTAAAGAGGTTTTAACTATTAAAATTGAAAATAAATATATTGCTCATGAAAAGACAAAAACTGCAATTAAGACATCTTTTAAGCCAAAATCTTTATTTTTAATTGGTCCAGAAGGTGGATTTACCGATGAAGAAGTTCAGTTGGCTGAAAATGCTAAATTCGAAAATATTTCTTTAGGAAAAAGAATATTAAGAGCAGAAACTGCAAGTATTTATATACTTAGTAGAATTAATTAGTTTAAAAAGTATCTTTTTTGTTATAATACATAAGCGTATTACATAGTTGAGTTGCGGTTCACAACATCGCAAATAAAATATTAAAAGTTGACAAAATATTAAAACTAAATATTATCAAAACACAAATTATTAAGAAATATAGAAAAAATAGGAGATCGATATGAGACAAACAACAATCGTTAAACATCAAGAAGTTAAAAAAGACTGATTCGTAATTGACGCTGAAGGTCAAACACTTGGTAGATTAGCAACACTTGCTGCTACATATTTACGTGGAAAAAATAAACCTACATTTACACCTAATGTAGATTGTGGAGATTACATTATTGTTATCAATGCTGAAAAAGTAGTTCTTACTGCTAATAAAGAAGAAGATAAAATTTACTACTCACACTCAATGTATCCAGGTGGATTAAAAACAATTAATGCAGCTGAACTTAGAAAGAAAAAACCTACTGCAATGGTAGAAAAAGCTATTCAAGGTATGCTTCCACATACTAAACTTGGAGATAAACAAAGAAGAAACTTATTTGTTTATGCAGGACCAAAACACAAACAAGAAGCACAACAACCTAAAACATTGGAGGTAAAATAATGGCAAACGTAGAATATAGAGGACTAGGAAGACGTAAATCTTCAACAGCAAGAGTTATTATTAAACCAGGTAAAGGTGAATTCAAAATTAATGGTAGAGATTCATTAGATTACTTGATGTCAACAATTCTTTTACAAGATGCTGAACAAGCGCTTGTAACAACTGAAACAAAAGGTACTTTTGATATTAGAGTTAATGTTAAAGGTGGAGGACTTTCAGGACAAGCTTCAGCTATTAGATTAGGTATTGCAAGAGCTTTACTTGAAGCTTCAGCAGATTATAGACCAACTCTTAAAAAAGCTGGATTATTAACAAGAGATGCACGTATTAAAGAACGTAAAAAACCAGGTCTTAGAAAAGCTCGTAGAGCAAGACAATTCTCAAAACGTTAATATATTTATATATAAAAATAATTATATTGAATTTAAAAATACTCTCTAATAAAAGAGTATTTTTTTTATTGAAAAAAAGTTTGAATATTTGATATTTATTTGTATATTTTACTTTGTTTGAAATGCCTTATAAGCTACTAATTACCCATTTTTTAGCGTGTAATTGCGTTTTTTTGTATCGAAAGAAAAAAACTTTTAAATAAAACAAAAAAAGTAGGATAATTTTGCCTAATATATGTTATTATATTTAAGCACACATTGTTGCAAATAATATTTGCGAGCGTAGCTCAGCTGGTTAGAGCACACGACTGATAATCGTGAGGTCGATGGTTCGATTCCATTCGTTCGCACCATATCATCCATCAGGATGTTTTTTTATGGGGGGGTAGCTCATCTGGCTAGAGCGCCTGCCTTGCACGCAGGAGGTAGTGGGTTCGATCCCCATCCTCTCCACCATATGTTTAAGTTAACTTAAAGGTTAACTTTTTCTTTCCTTTTTTAAAGTATTAAATAGATCAAAAGCAATTGAAACATTTCCTGTTAATAAAATGTATTGAAAAGTTATCACTACGTATTTTGAATGAGAAGATTTATAATTTATGCAAGCATATAAAAATCAACAAACAAATTTCCAGATTACATAATAAAAACATATCAATTCACTTTTTAGAGACTTGTAATCTACGTAATACATAGAATAAAGTATAATATTCATTTTGTCGATAATAATTGTTAAAATAGCTTAAATGGTTCAAATTTATTGGAATGCACAATGGCATGAATTATATAAAGTGTAATAATCTGAATTTATTTAAAATACTAGATAAAATCTATTGAGTTATAGTATGTTGGGTTTTGCATTGGTTAAAGTCGGGAATGAGTATTTACGCTATTTAGATTAGAATTATAAAACAATATCTTGATTATTGATATATGCTAATAATTGGGTACAACTTGAAAGGTTTTGGACTGAAATTAAAATATTTTTTCAAATAGTGTTATTTCTTTTATTAATAACCGAATACTTATTTAATAATATAAAATACTTTTAAGTAAATTAACTTTGTTTTCTTTTTAAATAATTGATTTGAATGTATTTCTTTTATATATAATAAAATAGAATATTATGTTGATTCAAATTTTAGAGATAATTTAATTTTAATATTTAATTAATTAGTAATTGAATAAATTACTAGATATATCGTGGGCAAATACCCAAGTTCGGCTGAAGGGACTGGTCTCGAAAACCAGCAGGGGTTTAACGATCCGCGGGGGTTCGAATCCCTCTTTGCCCGCCATTTGTTAAATACAACCTTAAAGGTTGTATTTTTCATAAAAATATAAATATTTAGTATTATAATTTATATATGATATTTAAAAGAATTTCAATAATTTTAAAGAAAATTTTTACAAAATTTTCCTTTGTATCGATAGTAGTTTTACTATCGCTCTTTTCTTTAATATTGCAAGGCCCAAATTACTCGAAAATTTTGCATCCTGATATTAATTACTCTAAAACTTCCTCAATGTCAAAATTAGTTAATAAGGATTTTATTGATGGAAATCAAAATAATACGCCATTTAAATATAAGGAAATCCCTCAAAATATTAATAATATAAATTCTGAAAGTGACTTAGTACAAAATCATAATAGAAACCTCCAAACTATTTCACTTAATAATCTAGGTAAAATTTCAGAAATATATTTTGAAGGTATAAATAATAATTCTTCAAAATATTTAAATATTTCAGAGATTTCTCTTTTAAATGCAAAAAATGAGAATATATCTTATGTAGTTAAAAAACAAGGTGGTTCAATTGATAATAACAAAATTACAAAAGAAACAAACTCGTGAAAAAATTTAAACAATGTCTTAAGGGATGGAAAAACAGGGAAAATAAATTTTGAAAATAATTTAAATGATAAAACTTCAATTATATTTTCTAAAAATTCAGATGTTTATCAAGACCTTGGACTAAAATTGTACAATCCAGAGTACATATCTTCCATTGCACTATATTCTAGTTCTTTAAAAGATTTAAACTTTTCTATTAGAGTTATAAATGATCAAGGTCAGGAATGAGTTTCTAAAAAACCACAATTTAAAGAAAATTCAATTGTAAGCAATATGCTAACTATTGGTACTATTGATAATCAACCTACAGAATGATTCTTAACTTCTAAAACATCTAATAAATATTGATTTAAAGAATGGAATTACTCAAAAGCAGAATTACAAAAAGGTTATACAACAATTTTTTATAAAGGTCAATGAAATAATATTTTGAATGGAATCGAAACCTTCAAAGAAAATAAAATTAGTGTTGGTAGTGCTAATGGTTCGTATGATGGTATATATAATATATTAGTCTTGTCCGATAATATTAACATCAAGGATTTAAATAATAAACCTTCTACCTTTTTTAATGAATTATTATCCAATAATTTTATTAGAAAAATTGGAGAAGTAAAATTAAAAGAAGATACTTTTGCTTTTTCAAAAAAAGAACCAAATTATAAAATGGTAAACTTCATTTTTCCTATTAATTCTCCTTTTGAAGGTATCAAAAATCAAAATATTGCCTATTTAAACTATGAAAAATTATTTGAAAATGGAGTAAATATTATAAATCAAATTGATTATCAAAATATAATATTCGAATATAAGTATCAAGTTGAAGTAGATGGTATAGCTTCTTGAAATAATCATAAAATAAATAATGATTGAATTCAATTTAATCCTTATGATTATTTCAATAAAAAAATTAAGAAAATTTCAATTAATCTGAATAATATAAGTAGTAATAACGATGTTAATTTTGCTTTAAGAGTTAGAACTAAAAATGGTTATTGATTGAATAAAATAAATAATACACAACAACAAAATATATATAGTGATTATAATTTTAGGAAAAAAATAATGAAATTTTCTTTTAATAAAGGTGATATTGGATTATCCACAACTAAAGCTGAATCTCACACTTCTCTTGAATTTATGGGTGATGTTGAGTATATAAAATTAACTATACCTTCTTGGAAATATGCAAAAGGTAAAGCTTTATCCGAATTTAAAATAACTGATAAAAATAATAAGAATGTTGATTATAGTGTTGTTTCTTCAGTTTATTCTGGTAATCGTTGAAGGGCAAATAAACAAGATTTAAAAGATATTCATGAAATTTTAACTGATGGAATTTGAGATATGAAGCTTTCAATGGATAAGATGAATAATGATAAAGACCCTGATAACGACATTGTAACATACGATAAATATTGAAGAGCCCCACATGGAGCATTCGCATCAAAAAAATCTGATAATAGATTTTTATCAACTGGATATTGATATAGAAATGGAATTATCCCCTCTCTATTAATTAAATTAAATAGCCCAACAGTTATCAAAAATATTTCATGAATGACATGAGGGCAAGAAAAAACAAATCCAAAATTTAAATTTATAAACTACAAAGGTATTGAATTTACAAGCAAAACTAGTAATTTCACTACTTCTCATGATGGATTAGGTGATGCAGATAAAATTACATATAGGTGACCCCCTAATGGAGGTACGTATAAAGATTTTAAATATAAGGATCAGTGAATTTATCTAGGAAAAGATAAAGCTAACTTTTGGACAACTAGTTTAAATAATAGTCAATCAAATATTATAAATGCAAAAACTTTAAAGGAACTTGGGGAAATATATAATGGTAATATTAATTTGCCTATTTTTGCTAACAATCGTTGAAATAAAAATGCACTTGGTTCAATTGTTTTTATTGATGAAAATGATAAAGAAATACCATGAGAAATTAATCAAAATGGGGTCCATGAATTTAATAGGGAAAATTCTAACTATGATAATAATTATCTAGAAACAATTTTAGGTGATGACGGATTAAATGACCGTGGATTGTCTTCTTTAGGTCTTCATAACACCCCCACAAAATATGGATCAAATAATTCATTTGATGCCGCACGTGTAGAAGGTTTTATTCAATTTAAGTTCAAATTCAAAGATGGCAAACCACATTTCATAAAATTCATAAAAATTAAAACAGGTCCTAATTACTATGAATATAATAATAATTTTGCAAAACAAAATGGAAAATTTATTGGCGAATTTATACTGAATGGTAAAAATCAATTTTATTCATTAGAAAAATTCAACCCTTCTAAAACTGGAGCTATTAAAAAAGAAGCTGAAAAAAGAATTGCCTTTAATTTAGGGGAGAATTACTCTTCCGATTGGAGAAGGTATGAATATAAAAATGCGAATTTTATTTTAAACCAACAAACATTTAGTTGAAAAACACATTCAGGAGAGTATAAATTACAAATTTATGATGAATTAAATAAAGTATGACTACCAAGTTCAAATCTAAAATTCTCTGAAATTAGAGATACTAAAAATATAAAATTTAGAGTTATAAGAAGTGATAATGGAATTTTCGAAAATGGAAAATATTCAATACCTATAAATTTAGATATGAGTATATTTAACAATGGTGTTGGTGATAATATATCAGCTGATAATATATACCTACCCATAAATAGAGTTAAAATTTTAGGTATTAATAAACATGGTATTTTAAAATTGCCTGATATAAAATATAGCGATAAATTAACTATTAGGTATCAAGTGGTAAAAAAAGATGGGAAAAAGTATTTTTTCATTAGTGAACCAAAAAATTTAGAAAATGGGGATAAAATATTTGTAATTTTTAATACAAAATCACCTATTGATAATATAGTAAAAACAAATATAAATAATCAGTTAATTGATTATGGAAATAGTTTTTCAATACCAATGAATGTAGTTAGTGGTCTTGTTGATACCAAAGATTTAAGTTTATTAAAACAAATACCAAATATTAGTAATTACATTAATAATTATTCAACTTGAAATATAAACTTTTTAGGAACTGATTTTCTAGCAAAACCATCAAATGATTTTATGTCAACTTTAAAAATGATTGACAATACATCTAGTAATATTGAAATAATTATCAGCGTTAATGTTAATAATAAAATCACTTTTTACAATTTGGAAGAGTTTCAAAAAATAAACTCCATATCAAATAAAAGTATTATAACAATATACGCAAAAGGTATTGGTTATCAAACTATTAGCTACGGACAAAATACTAAAGTTGAGAAGCTACCGCTATTATCTTTCACCGTATCCGATGTGGTTCAAATTGGTAAATCTACTCCGATTGGTATTTACGCAAACCAAATTAAGAATAAGATTCAAAAGGCTATATCTGAAAAGACTCAATTTGATTCACAATTGGGTAAAAATTTCTATTCGTTTGATAAAACTGATTTAATTAAATTACAAAGTCAATATAATTTTAAAATAAGCCTTACTTTAAAATCATTTAATAACTCAAATGAAAAAGAGGTTATTTTTGGGAATCTTTCTAATATGCCAGATAAATTATATGTAGGATCTTTTGCGATATTTAAAATTGATCCTGAAAATGGTTTTGCATTTGGTAATATTAATGACTATTATAAGCAAGCTCAACACGAATTCTTTTCAAAGGAATTAATATATAATAAAGATAACAATAAAGATAAATTAGTATCTATAAATATTGACTCTAAAACAATAAATGTGATTCCAAGAATAGAATGATTTGCAAATGAATTTGGTATAGTTAATATTGACAATAATAATCTGCAAAATATTATAAAACAAGGCTATGATTTGAAAATTATGATTGCCGGAAATATTTACGAAATTATTGATGGTAAGTTAAGTTATCAAAATAATGAAATTGGTTCTTTTGAGATTGAAAATGGTCAAAAATATGAGATTTTAATAAAACCCAACAAGCAACATTATTGAAATACAAGTGAAAATGGGTTTTCTATACCTTTTAATTTATCTAAAAGTGGTGTTGTTTCAGGAGTTATTAATAAAAATAACATTGAAAACATAACACCTATTACAAACATTTCATTAATTGGTTATAATGGTAAAATAGTTTTTGCAAACGGGAAAATTATTGATAATTTACCTATTTTGAAAAATGCAAATATAAAAATAGCGCATATTGAGAAAAATTATAACTTTGATGGTAATATTGATTCGTTAAAACCATATAGTTTAAAAAATAAAACTGGGTTGATTGATTACACAAATTTAACAAGTAATTATTTTGACTTCAAAGAAGGTGATTATTTAGTTATCAAAATTTTAGAAAAATCTAAAAACAAATTATTCTCAAATTTCTCAAATAAATATATTAGATATTTCAAAATTGATACTTTACCAACTAAAGTTAATATTCCGATTTTGCCAGAAGTTGAGCATGCTTTCATAGAAGACAGCAATAATTTAAAGCATGAAATATTTGGTACAAAAATTAATTGAAGAGAACTTACTAAAATGGGCGAACAAATAACTATTGAAGTGGAAAGAAAAAATAAAAAAATAAAATCCTTGAAAGTCAATTCTTCCAATAGTAGTAATTTTAAAATTTATGACTTAATACCTAATGATGTTGTTAAAGTTAAAATAACTAGAAATAATCTTATTTGATGAAATGATGATATTTTTGATAGCGGTCCAAAAAGTGTGTCTAAAACATATGTTGCTCCAAAAATTACTCCAAAAATTTATATTAGCAATATTGATGCTGGCACTAAAATAAAGTTCAACTCTAGTTTATTTGGAATTGAAAACAATGGTAATCTTAAAATAAAAAATATATATGTAGATTCTTCGCTTTTACCTAGAAATTTTGATTTTAAAACTTCACATCAACCTTGAGCAATGCGCTTAAATATTTATGATCAGAATAATAAAAAGTTAACATTTTTTAATTTAAAGACGAAGTTTAAAAGTAACAATGAATTAAATGATATATTAGTTAAAAATTTAAAAATAATAAATGGCTATTATTATTCAATAGATTTGGTTAGTTTGTTTGGGGTTAATTTTGGAAATAGCACTTCTCCTGTTGACTTTGTAAATATTAGGTCGAAAACACCAATAACAACATTGTATACTGATTTCTTTGATAGCAATAATATCATAAGACCTATAATTCCAATAGTTGAAGGTATATCTGGTATTCATACAATTATTGATAATGTTTTTCAAATTTTTGAAAATAAGAAAGCATTATTAGGCCCTAATGGTATAAGAATTATTGTGGAACACAAAGGTGGTTTTATTGAAACACTTGATTTTAATAATAGAATTTTGCAAACTCCGATTTCAAATGGCGAAAAAGTTAAGTTTATAATTGATCCAGATCATAACAAATATATAATTGATCCATCAACAATGTTATTGGATAGTAACGGTATTTTAGTAACAAACCCAAATGATGTTTATTCAAAATCAATAATTGTTAATGATTTGCCTAATGGTATTTCTCAAAATATTTATAATAAATACATTACTCAAAAAGAATTGATTAGCAAAGTTATTTTTAAAGACAAAGTTTTATTGAAAGAAACATCAGAATTAGATTCAATGATTAGCAATTTAAAAAATGATAAACTTATCATGACAATATTTATAAAAAATACCTTTACGGGTAAAGTGTTTAAATACAGTGTGGGCGAATTAAAAAAAGGTGTATTATTTTCTAGAAATCCTTTAGATATAAATTACTTAAATATTGGAGATACAATTCAAATTGTATTAACTCCAAAAGATGAAAATAATTACAAATTATATGATGATTCAGATCCCTTGAATATTTTATTTCCAAATAAAATAATAATTAATAAAGAAGCCATAAGTAAATTCCCAACAATTTATAGTGATACAGATTTTGGGAATCTAGAAGTGTCTAATAAATTTAATGTTTTAAAGCATTATGAATTAAAAAATACCCTACAAAACCAAACTGATGAATTTATTAATTTAATTAGAAAAGGATTTATAAGTACTTCCTTCAATTTTATTGATGATAAAGGTAATATTCTTGATAATATGAAATTATCATATGTTGCCGATGCAAATAAAAAAGGCTTCTATTTAACAAAAGAGAATGGAGTTTGAATCTTAAATTATAATTTTGGAGATATAAGCATCTTAGATGCTCAAAAAATATCTAAAATTGAACAAGAAGTAATATCTAATACAAAAAATGTAGAATTTATTGTAGAAGATGATAAATTGATAAATTCAATAAATTCAAATAAAATTACAAGAGATATAGACTTTAATTTTGCACTGAAAAAAATTAATCCTCCAAGTATTTGAAATGCCTCTGGTAGTGATGTAATAGTTAGTTCTCAATCATTTAAAGGCTCTATTTCAGCTGATTTCAAAAATGCTGAAAAATACTTTCCACTTTCTCCTCAAAAAGATTTTTATTATTCAATTAATATTTATGACTCTGACAATAAATTAATTAGAAGTATTGACGATATTTTTGGATGAAAAAAATCTAGTATTCAAACAATTAATTGAAAATTATTACGTGATGAGATTAATGGTTTATCCAAATATTATAATGTAGTTATATATGCATCAATTTGAGAGGAAAATAATAAGAACGGTGAAAAAATATTTGATTTAAGTAATGTTAATAATTCTAAGAAACCTAAATATTTCCAAAATACCACAAAACAATTATTTATCGAAAATATATCATTAGAGAATATTAGGGAAACAATAAATTTCCCGAATTGAATATTAAAAACATTAGTTTCTTCTTCAATAAGGGGTGTTGATAAAAACATAGATTTATCATCTATTAGTTCATTAAAAAATCTTCCAAAGAATTTATTGGTTAGCATTTCTATCGTTGATTCTCAGGGACACGTTATCCTTAAAAAAGAAAAAGAAAATGGTGCTAAAGCATTTGAGTGATTGGAAAATAATTCTTTCAATATTGAAAATGGGCAAAACATTATTTTTAACTTTATAACTAATGTGCCAAATAATATAATTAGGGATGAAAATAATGCCATTTATGAAAAAGGTTTGAATACATCATTCAAAATAAAAAATATTTCAAAATCAATCAGCGCTAAAGAGTTATCTTCGAGGGATTTCTCATATAAAAAGAGCAAAAATACTTTCTTTATACTATTTAATATCAATAATATATTAGGTTCTGACTGAAAAAGAGATGAGAGTAATTTATTGTTTACAATAACATTTTATGACTCAAATAATATTTTAGAAAGTGGGACTAACCTTACATACGATGAATTTATTAATCTATTAAAAAAAGTTGGTAAAACAGGTAAATTTAACATAGGTGATAAAATTAAACTAAAAATAAATACTAAGTCAGGATTTGTATTTAATATCAATAACCAGAATAAAAATTATGTAAATGAATTGAGTAGGGATTATATTTTTACTGCATCAAATATAAATAAAACAGAAATAAAATTAAATAAAATTGATAAATTAATATTATCAAAAACACCAATTTTAAATTCAAAAATTCCATTTTCTATATCAGGTATAGATTGTATTTTATTACCACATACAGTTGATTACTATAATAAACTTGGAATTGATGTACACGTTTATATTGATGGTAAAGAATATGTTAACCCGGCTACTAAACTTATCGTTAAAAATAATCAGCGTATAACTATTTCTTTACTTCTTAGAGACACACAAAATAAAATTATCCTATTGCCTAACGGAACACTAACACAGAATATTACAACTTCTTTTGTTATTTCTGGAATGCATGAAATAGTTGGTATTCAAGTTCCTAATAAAATACAAATAGAAGGAAAAACAAACGGAACTGCTTCAATTGTTATGAATTGATTGCATGATATCAATAAGATTGATGTGACTTATTTTGTAAAAAGACAAGGAGCAAATTCGTGAAGTAACCAAAAATACTTACCAAAAAATCTTTCGAATGGTGATGTTGTTTACCTAAAAATAAGGGCAAAAAATGGTTACATTATTTCATTCATGGATTCATCTTCACACAGGGAATTTACTAATGAAATTTCTACTAATGAAATTAAAGCTTCTAATTTATTGAATAAAATAGATGGGATAATTTTTAGCGATAGAGTAATATTAAAGATTGATAAAAATGGTTTAATATTTGATCCAGAAATAGTGAAAAACGATAAATTCAAGGAAGAAATTAAATTAACATATGCGGATGGTTCAATTAAATTAATTCTAATTTATTTAACGAAAATAAATTCATAAATGATTCTGGTTCTGCATTGATGAAGATTCAGATTATTATAACATCGATAAATTCAAATTATTTTGATGTTGATAATAACATTAAGGTGATCAAGTCACCTGAATACAATATTTTGAATAAAATTATTGATGCCAAGGATATGATTAATATTAATAATTTCAAACAAAATTCAACTGGTAATTTTACTTTTGTGGAAAATCAAGATATGAAATTATTAAGAAAATATATAAAATTTAACTTCTCTGTAAATGGTTCTGATTTTTCTCCTGTTTTATTGCAAAATATTTTACCGGGATCAAAAATAAGCATTAAATTAAGTAGTTTATTTAATAAAGCTATCATCGTTAAGGATTCTGATATGGCTTCTGTTAAAGTATTTAATAGCGAGCAAATAATTAAAGATTCAGTTATTGAAAGTATTGTGGAGAGAAAATTTGAATTATTAGGTTTTAATAGTAATGCAACATTATCAATCCCTGAAGATGAATGAAATTATATTAATAAAAACCACATCAAAGTCTTCATTACTGTAAATGGTCGTTTAGCAAATACGGAAATAATTAATGATATGAAAACATCATTGAATATTTCCAACGGAGATAAAATTCAAATAACATTTAAACCAGATTCACATTTCTTCTTTGAAGATGGATCAAAACAACTATTAAAAAATATAACAGTTAAAGATTTGGAAAGTAAAGATATATCAATTGTTTACTATGCAATAATCTCATTTATAGCTGTATTTGTAGTTGCATTATTATCGTGAATCTTAGCAAAAAAAATAAGAGGTAAATAAAATTAAGGAAGGGGATTATTATGAAAAAAATATTAAAATACATATCAACACTATTTTTACTATGTGTTCCCTTCTTTATTTTTGGGTATTTCTATAGTATTGGAAATAGTAGCAAGGATAAAATAACAACTTTTAATAGTGAAATGCGTTCTTTATCTAGCAAAAATATTTCTTCTTCCTCATATGCATCTTCATTTAAAACTTTTATGGAAAAAACAAGGAAAAATGGTGGTCATGCTCTATATAGCATATACAAAGCAATTGGCGATAATTCAGTTTTAAATGAAAATGATGCCCTAAAATTAAATGAGGGCGATAAAAAAGATTTACTTATTAAATTAAAATATAAAAATAAAGAATATGTGAATAAAAATCTTGTTGGTTTAAAAAACTCATTGAATCTTTCATCAAGTAATTTTGATGGTATTAATTTAATGGATTTAGATTTTATGAGCATTTTAAAAAACTTGCAAAGCTTAACAATAAAAGATAATTCAACAAATTCAAATGATTCTCTACAAATTATGGATAAAAATGATTTTACATGAATAAATAATTTGTCAGATTTAGAATATATAAAAATTATTAATTATCCAAAAAATTCATTATCAAAACCAATTTCAATGAGTGAAAATATTTTTACTTCAAGAAAGCTTATAAATATAGATTTATCAAAAGTTCTCTATTTTGATGGAGTTATAAAATCAATGTTTAATGGATTTAATGAAGATCAATTTTGATATGCAAATAAGCCAAAAGGGTTTGAATTAAAATTATCAAGAAATAATATTTCTCAAGGTAAATTAATTAATACGGATGTTAAAATAGAGCAAAATGGCGGCATTATTTTAACTAAAAAGATTGGCTCACAAATTCATTTTTTGAATTTGAAAAACAATGATCAAAAGTATATTTCAATAGATGATATTAAATACCCTAAAGTTTTATACGAGAATTCTTTCATGTGAGATGTTCCGCTAAATATCTTATCAAAAGTTAAATACTGCAATCCTGTAAATGGTGGTTATTATACAATACTTAAGCCAAACAATGTAAGGGTATCTAAAACAATTATTCCTGATTTATACATTAAAACGAAGCAACAAGCTAATTTATTATTTAATAAATCGATTAATCTTGAAACTGATATTTCTAAGATGAATTCTGAAGAAAGTTTTAAACTTTTAGGGGATGTTATTTACCTAGATGGTTTATCAAAATCAAGATTTTTACAAAATAATATGCTATATTGAGATATTGATCCAAAAGAGATAAAATTTGCTAGTAGTGATTTGAAACACTTTTGGACAAATTCCAAGTTATTAACAAAGGAAGATTTTGAAAAATACAATATTTCTTATTATAGAAATATTTCTTCATTAAAAAATTGACACAAATTACTGATCAATAATAATTCCTTTGCTTCAAATCCAAATCAAAAGGTATTTTATAATAATGCAATAGAACTAAAACCTTATTTTAATAATAATATATCTAAATATATGTTCCCCTTAAGTGTATATAAAGAAATAATGCCAAATAGTATTGATAAATTTAAATATTATTCACAAAAAGATGGTGTAATATTTTCTAGCCTTAATTTATTAAAGAAATCCGGATTAGATATTAAAGATTTCATCGAACTTCCCGAAGTACCTATGACACAAAATTTAAATATCGACAAAGATATCAAAAATAGGCTATATAACATCGTTAAACATAAAGATGTGATTGATTTTATTAGCAAAAATATTAATTCCAGTGATTACATAAAAAAAATGATTCAACACCCCTTTGTGAATATTGATGGGAAAAATATTGGTTTATTTTTAAGAGAGAATAAATTTTACTTCCAATTTCCAATTTCGAAAATTAAATATATAATTAGCGAAAATGGCGTTAAAAAATATTACACTAACTGAGAATTAATACCTTCGAACCTTAAGGACAAATCAAAAATATATATATCGCACAGATCTTTTTTACCAAGAATCAAAAAAATTATACATCCATCAATTGTGGATGCTTCTCATTATACAATTAGTATAATGAGTAATAATCAATCATTTGTTATAAATGTTGGTCTAAATAATGGTAAGTTAATATGAGATTTTAGAGATAAAAATATTTCTATTGAAGATATTAAATTTGTTGATGCAGACGGCAATTATTATGCGATGTCAATTGATGAAATAATGAAAAAATATAATGTTCTACCTACTGGATTATCAACCGTTATTAAAGAGAAGAACATACAAATATCAAATTTAGAGAAATCATCTTTGTTAAAACCATTCTTCAATAAGGGTAATTTTGATTTAATAATGTCAAACGAGTATATAGTTGTTGATAATGTTAAGTATTTCAGGAAAATTAATGACTCTAATATACATTGATTATCCAAAAATGGTGTTTTAATGGATATTTCTAAAATTCATTACCAATTTATTACAACAAGTATTAAAGGAAAAACGGAAACAAATCAATTTTATACTTCAATCAAAAATGCAAAATATTTCTCTAATAATTTTCCGCTTAACTTAAGGGAGATACAAAGCTATACTGAGACTTTATTTAAACCTGATATTAAGAAAATTAATCCGCCAACTTCAATAAACCAAAAATTGAAAATACATGATGGATTAAAGAAAATAATTTTCAATGCAATAAACGATAAAGATTCAAATAGTGGATTAGTTTGAAGTATTTCTAATGATGATTTGGTAAAAAGAATAAAATTTATGAGCAAAAACATAAATAATGAAGTTGAATACTACACAACCATACCTAAAGTAAATTTCGATGAAAATAAAGAATGGTCTGATGTGAAGGCAGACATAAGCAATTTAGGTGCCAAAAAAAGAGAAGAGAAAAAGGATTTAATATTAGATAATAATTTACCTATCAAAATATTTGCTTTTATATTTATAGGTCTTATTTCTATTTTAGCTTTAGCTAGTATCTATATTTTAATTAAAAAGAAAAGAGGGTAATATGAAAAAAATATTTTACACATTTTTTGGAGTAATAATAACAATATTAGCAATGTTTTTTTGCATATCTTCTAATGCTACAAAACAGCAACAAATTAATTTATCCTCTCATTATTTAAAGAATGGAGTTAACCACTATTCCAGCACTAATTCAATTACAGAATCTGATATGGAAAAATTATACAAGGATGATTCTTCTATAAATACAATTGATTCCTTAGTTTCACTGGGGAAAATTTCAAGAGTATCAGTTACAGGTTTTTCCAATTTAGACAGTAAAGAACTTATTATTAAAGAATTACAAATTATTGATGCCTCAAATAAAAATGTCCCATATAAATTAAAAAGTATAAATTATGACAATCCTTATAATGAGAATGATAAAATAGAATCTTCACAAACTAATAATTACGGTATTTCTGATAATAATTTTGATGAAAATAAAGATCATTCATTAATTATTAAAAACAATTTTTCCAACAAGAATATTGGTTTGGAAATTGTTTTAGACAAACCCTCACTTATCAAAGACATAAAAATTTCTCAAAAAGTTAAAGATAGTATTAGATACATTGGTCAAGTTAAGTTAATTTCTGACGATTATAAAAAAATTTTTAGAACGAAACAACTTTCCAATAAAATAGTTCAAAAGTCAAAAAGTAATTTCAATTTAGAAATAGGTGCAGGAAAAATAATTTGAGATTATTTTTCATCAAATTCAAATAAAGATAATAGCTTTCTGTATGTTCCGAATTTAAATTCTATCCAACTAAAGTATCCATTATCCAATTGAAATTTAGAATGATGAGTAAATGATGATAATGAACAATTCAAAGATTTTATTCCTGATGTTCACGGCGGCTTCCAAAAAACTAATTTTATACTAACAAATAAACAAAGCATTGCAAATACAAAAGAATTTCAAATCACAAATGACGAGAAGGTAAATCTCAATCAAGCATTAAGTTTTTTAAAAGAGACTAATGATTTGGGTATTGAACAATCTTTTATAACTCTATTTGATTTGAGCAAGATTAGTCCACCATCTTCTATTAAAGGGTTGACCGTTTCAAAATTCCAAGACTTAATCGCATCTTTTAGGAATAGAATAAATCCCACTATAAGTATTAATTTATTTGGTGATCAATGAGAGGGACAAAGAAACTCTATTTCCAATCTTGTCATAATTAGCTTCCTATCAAATACAAGCAAACTTAATTTTGGTTCAACAACATTTGACAGAAATGACTATAACTATTATTCAAATATATTTTATCTATCATGAATTGGTGATTTATCCAGCTTAAAGACTATAAAAGTATATGGTGACACCTCCTTGAGTTTTAAAGGACATATAATATTAACAGGAGATCCAAATGACGGACAATATATTTCTAATTTGGATTCTTTGCAAAGTATTGATATTGCAAGTTATTACACATCAAGCAATTTAAAATTGCTTGATAAAATAGCGCATTCAAAATTATGAATGGATTTTTATAAAAAGAAAAGTACCATGAAAAAGAATGTATCTGTAATTGTTGATGCTAAAAATTACACATTATCAAAATTTCCAACTAAATTTTTATATGGTCAGATTGATAAAAGTAATAATAAAGTAATATTATCCCCAAATTTTAGTCAGGTTTTCAAGAAGATTATCTCTCCACGTTATGATCAAATTCTCAATGATTTTACAATGTTGCATGTTGATAACAAATTTATTAAATCATTTTATTTGGAAGGTAAATTATATTGAGATTATTTTACAGCAGGCATTAGTCCAAAAGATATTTTTGCGTATTACAAGGATAAAAATAAATATATAACGCATAAGTATCAAAGTGATAACTCAATTTCTAATGATGATTTAATCACCTTAGACCAAATTGCTTATACCCCTAAAATTATGGGATCTTTCCCAAAAATAAATACACAATTTTCCATTAATAACAAAATAGCTCCAAAAATATTCATTGATGGGGACCCTTCAAATGTAATAATATTCAAATCAAAATATATTATTGATAATCCAAAATACTACCAATCTAAGTATTATTATATTAAAAATGGAATTTATCATTTGTTCACTTCATTTAAAAATGTTATGCAGAAAATGAATTTAAGTCAAATTCAAACTAATAAAGTAAGTGAATTTGATAATTCGCACGTTGATAAGTCGGATTATAATGAATTAAAGAAAACAACATTACCTTCTATCCAACAACCAGTTATAAATAATGAAGGTAAATTAATTGGCGATAAATTTGTCAGTGTTGATTCAAAAAATTATGGTGGTTTTTTCATATATAAAGGAAAACCACATTGAAATTTCGAAGGAAATCTTAAGGAATCGGATATAAAATATTATTCATTGGGTAAATACTATACTTCAATAAATAATATACCTCCAAAAGATTTTGCATTTGTTTCTGAGGTGAGTAAAATTTCTGAGATAACTCCAACTGATACAAATTATTATTTACCAGTTCCACCAACTCATAATGATTTCATAAAACATAAAAATCTAAAAATTATTGTTGATGATGTAGAATATGGAATCGCATTAAAGAATGGTGAAACTATTTGAAATTATGATTTGAGCAATATTAAGTATGTCACTGTGGATAATGGTATTAAATACTATACAAAGTGAGAATATGTTTTAAATAAAGCAAAAACATTTTCAGTGCATCCCACTTCATTTATTTTGGAAAAAAATAAATTCTTAGAAATTAATAGACCATGAGAATCTAGGTTTTTATTAGTTAATGATGATGGAGTAATTAGAAAAATACCGTCAATATTAATTAAAGGTAAATGATATTGAAAACTAAGTTCCGATGATGCTAAAAAAATAAAATATGTTTCAAATAATGGTACATATTTTACTAATGAGAATCTAACAAAAGATATTATCCAGAATAATTATTTAACTTCTGTTAAGATTTTGGATAATATTTGAACTTCTAAAAACCCCATTCAAGTTGACCAATTCAAAAAGTTAACTTCTAAAAATATCGATAATTCAACTTCTTTTATGTTTAATTCAAAAATATATAATTTTATATTTAAGGATGGTAATTATTATATTCCGAATGATATTTATGATGAAATCCAATATACAACATTTGTTGGTGGAATTACTAAATTCTACAACTCATATGTTTTAATACCACCAAAAGAGTATTCTAATGCCAATAGTGCTATTTTATCTGGTTCTAAATTAGGTGATTTTAATGGGGTTTCAATTTTAGATATTTTTGATAATAAAAAAACTAAGGTTGTTAAGGTTCAAACTAAAAATAATATTTTTGTAAATATTGAAATATCAACTAGAGATAATGTTATTTTTTCAAAAGATTTATCTATTTTAAAAGATGTTAATTATATTGGTAAAAGCGGCACTTTATATCAAAAAGTATCTAATGTAGCAGCGGATGATTATATAAGTAACCTACATTTTTCACTGCAAACACTAAATTCTTGAAACGATGCAATAACTTTCAACCAAAACCAATTACAAGCTAAAAATAGATATGTTTCTTATACAATTATTGGATTTGCTTCATGTATTTTATTTTTAATAATGATTGTTGCCATTAGCATTAAATTATCAAGGAGGAAACATGTTTAATTATTTTAATAAAATATCCATAAATAGAAAAGCATATAACTCTTTTATTGGTATATTAATTATGATTTGGGTATTAATTTGTGAAATATTTTTAATATTTAAAAATATTCATTATGATAACTACTTTCTAGTACCTCAAAACTATATTTCGTATATATTAATCGCATTGTCAATTATAATTATTTTAATTTCTTTGATAATTTTAACTAGAGCCTTCAAGAATAAGGGTGCAAATATTTTATATTTATTTTTAAAATTAATATCGATCCCAATGTTATTTCTGGCGTTTATCATAATTTATGATTTGATTAAAAATAATAGACAATATAACTATAATTATTCTCCGCAATTAAGTGTTTGTATTTCTATTACAATAATTATTTATTCTTGTTACTTCGGACTTATTGATTTAAGCAAAAATAAAAACAAAGCAGAACATGATTTTAGTGAAAAATATGATGGTAATGAATTCTACAAATTAAAGTTAAACTACAGCAAAATTGAAATTACTAACAATATTTTATTTTTAAAGGGTAAAGTGCTAAAAAAAGATGTTTATAAAAAAGTTTGCAAAGTTGAAAATATCAATCTATCTTTACCTTGTCTAATCATTAATGTATTTTTATATGCATCATCAATTATCATTTTAATCTTTATTAACACCTTGCCAAGTGAAGGTAATGAGCACTTGTATCCAATTCTTGTTCTAACTGCATTGTGATCACTTACAACGATAATTTTTATGCTTTTAAGTTTTAAATCAGCTTATTTCTTGCCTGTTTATTTCACATTCAAAAAAAGAGGTGGTTTATGACTAGTTTTAAACTTTTTCAGTAAAAATAATTTACCAATATTTAAAAGTTTAAATAATACTCTATATGACATTCACAATAAAACAGAATTTAAAGTTAAAAATAATAAAGAGTTATTAGTTAAATTTAGCAACAAAGATCAAATTGGCATAATTTCTAAAAACAATAATATTGATTGACAATTAATTGGTCAAAACACTTATATTATTAAATATGAGGACACTATGGATGTTTTTAAAATTATTTCAATAATTACATTATCTATATTTAAAGGAGGTGTGTAAAATGAAGAGTAGAAGTAGCAATTTATTTGTAAAAAATATAGCCTTTAATACTATTACGTTTTTAATTATGTTGGTCATTTTTACAACTTATTCATTTTTTGGATATAAATCAATTTCTATTACAAAATTTGAGCATTATTCATTGACAATTTCAGCAACATTAATATTCCAAGTTATTATAACTGTGATTATTTTGAATGTTTTTGGAATGGGTAAGTATTCATATAGGTTGACATTGAATCTATTTTTCTTAATTTTGTGATCAACAACTTTTATATTGCTTTATTTTGTGAAACCAAATATATTTTTGATTGTTGATAATATAATTTGGAGTTTGTGCATAATAATATACTGTTTATTCATGATTTTTGTTAGCGGTGTTAAATTAAGGAGTTTGTTATTTATCATTCCGCTGATATTTCTGCCTTATACAAGTTTTCTTATTTCTAAATTTGAACATGGATATATTTATTTTTCAGCTATTATTATCATTTTATTATTGATTTCATCATTTTTAAATAGTAGTTTCATTAATAAAATATCTAATTTTGGATTGGAAGAAATAAAAAATTCAATTTATAGTCATAAAAAAATAAATCCAAATGTTTGAATATCAATATTTTTCATAATAAATATTGGTTTGCAATATATAACAGCGATTAATATTTTGGGTTATATAAAGATTAATTGACTTGAATTATGAGTTGTTATTACAGGTGGCTTATTAATGTTGCTATTGGGCATACTAGTTAAAATGAATAAAATCAACTCAAGTATTTTTGAAATTACTAGTGGAATTATAATGCTAATCACATTGGGTATTTCTACTTTGTTCTTAAATCACAACAAATTTGTTGATAGAAGTTCTGATTTATTCTTTGTGGTAATTCTAATTCTAATTTTTATTATTGTAAATATTATATTTGCATCTAATAGCGGATTCAATACTATGTCTTATATAGTCTTCTTAATTTCACTCTCTATAATGGCTACTTCTCAATTTGTTATTACATATGTTATTTCATCAAAAAACTTTAATATTTTTGCCTCTAACTTCTTATCGGTTGATATGTTCTCAATCTTAATATTTTCATTTTGTTTGGGAATAAATATTATATTTAATATAATTATATTATTAAAATCAAGTAACAACATTAATAACTTTGTTAAAAGAAAGGTAAAAAATAATGAATAAAAAAATAAAGAAAGAATTAGAAAGAGTCAAGCTTATTTTAAAGAGTCAGAATATATTTTCTTCAGAAATAGCTTTTACTTCATCATTATTTGATAATCTTTTATATAGTAAAAAAGATATGCAAGCAGCTATGGAAGAACACAATAAATTAATATTTGATGTAAGAAAAAAATTCATAGAGGAGTCTCAAATCACATTTCTGGATAAAACAATTTTAATTAATAAAAAGCATTTTTTATTAAAGGACAAGAAAAAAAAGATTATATTTAACGAAAAATGAAATAATTTTGAAAAATCAATTTACAAAATTCTTTGTAATAAACAAAATGTTATATTTTTTGATTATTTCTTAATTATTCCTAGCGATTTTACTAACGGTGAGTTAACTATTGAAATTTTGAATTTAGATAGTGGTTTAGAAAAAATAATGGAAATGATTAAATTTAAGAATAGTAAAATTTCCAAGTACTCTGAAACCAATAATGAGCTAACCCAAAATTTAAAATTATTTAATAAGGAAAGTAAAAATACAAAAATAAATAAAAAATCTCTCAGTAAGGAATAATCATGAACAAAAAAGATATAGAAGAATCAATATTGAAAAATCAAATTGCGATTGAATATACCGCTAAACAAAAACTCTTAAAAATCAAGGAAATTGAGAATATTAATTTGTCTATTTCCAATAATAAGATGATGATAAATTCAATAGAAACTATTTTAGGTAATAATTTTCCAAGAATACAAAAAAATAGAAATAAAGGTGATATGTACTTTATTTTGCCAGTTTTTTCAGGAGGTAAGGTGATATTTCCTAATTCACTGATAAAACAATTAGAGGACAAAGTAAAGAAAAAAGATTTTGTAAACATCATTAGTTTCAATACAACAACTGAAAATAATGATGTTGAATATAAAAGCATTATTCAATTTCTTAAAAGTAGAAAAATAAAATATTCTTTTTTAAGATTTGAAAATACTACAGATTTCGCTGACGAAAGATCGATTATATTTTATATGATTAACAACAGTTTTAACCTTTCTATAGTTTTATGTAAAGAAGGTTTGAAAAAAATTAATTTCCTTAAAGACAATATGTTCTTTGTAAATTCTATGTTTATAGGTCAAGAAAAAGCATTTTTAATAATTAATAAAAGTTTACAAGTTGAGATGGAAAAAAATGACTTTAAAAAAGCTAATAATAAAATATTTTTAGATAACGAAAAGTCTAATAATAAAATTGGTTTAATGAGTGAATTTGATTTCTTTTTAAGGATACTTGTGTATAAAATTCAAAATATATTCATTGATACATTGAAAAACTTTCTTCTTAAAGATTTATTGAAAATAGAAGAAAAAGAGAAGAAACAAGAATTGATTTTATTCAAAAACAAAATAAAATTAAGGAATATGAAGTATCAATTGGAAGCAGAAGAAAAAGCAATAATCAATAATGAGGACGGCAAAATATGAGAATAATTTTAAAATCTACACTTGTAAGTGAACCGAAAATAATCTCTAAGTCTAGTTTTGTTGGTTTAGCATCAGATAAATTTGATTTTAAGAAAATCGAAGAATTTAAAATGCTTAACTTAGAAAATGTAATTTTATATTTTAAGGATAATAATAACTTAATAAAAAAACACTTCATAATATCGTTATTTCTATATAAAAATTTGGATGGTGATTGAGTGATTTATTCTGATGGACAAATGATTGAATTAAAAGATTTTGAAAATAAAATAATTAATTTTAAGAAAAATAGTTTTTATCAAAGTCGGATTATTTAATTAGTAATTATAAAAGCGAATATTTTAATATTTCAAAATATATAGATGCAAATTTAATAAAGGGATATAACAAAAATAAAAAAAGGATTGAAAAATGATCAAAATAACAAAAATAAAAAAAGATATTGTAATTATTCAAGACAAAGAAAAAAAGATAATAGATTTTATCCAAGATGAAGTCGTAATCTTCCAATCAGGAGCAAAAGGTATCATTTTACTTGCTGAAAATAATTTCGCTATTGTTGGTATGTTGTCATCAACGGGTGAATTTGATATATCAGTTGGAATGACTGCTAAAAAAACTGGCGAGCAATTTAAAATTTATCCCTCAAATTCATTGCTGGGTATGGTAGTTAATTATTTAGGGGAACCGATAACTCCAATAAAGTATGATTCAAAAGGCACTTTTACAAAGGGTAAAAAGGGCTTTCCTGTAGATGTTAATGATGTAAAAATGACAAAAAGAGACAATATAAATGAAGCATTTATGTCTGGTATGTTTGGTATTGATGTTTTCATACCTTTCGGAAAGGGGCAAAGAGAACTTGTTATTGGTGATAAAAATACCGGTAAAACTACAATAGCCTTAAGTTTCATTAAACAAAATTACTCAGATCCAAAAGCTATTTTTATTTACAATGCCATTGGTAAAACTAAGGGAGAAGTATACAGGGTAATTGATTTTTTAAATAAAAATAACTTAACAAAAAAAACAATTATCGTTGCAACATTTATTGAAGATAGTGAAATTGCACAATATTATTCACCTTATTTAGCAACTGCAATTGCTGAATATTATAGAGTTAATAGCAAAAAAGATGCATTTATTATTTATGATGACTTAATCAAACAAGCAGATGCATATAGGTCTTTATGTATACAAATGGGAATTACTCCTGGTAGGGAATCTTTCCCTGGGGATATATTTTATGCACATTCAAGACTTTTGGAAAGATCTGGAAAATTCAAGGATGGAACATCAATTTCTTCAATATGTATTTGTGAAACTATTGAAGAAGATACTTCTTCATATATACCAACCAATATAATTTCTATAACTGATGGACAAATTGTTACAAGTAAAGAAAAATTTAATCTAAATATATTCCCTGCTATTAATTATGGAAAATCAGTCTCTCGTGTGGGTAGATCTGCACAATTTGAGATTGTGAGAAAATCACAAAATAATTTACAATTTTTATTAGCTAATTACTATACATTGGAAGAAAAATTTATTTTTGCTGAATCACAAACAGAATTACAACAGTCTAGTGCATACAAAGGGTTTATATTATCTTCAATATTACAACAGGGAAAAGATGTTTTATATAACGCTAAAGACGTTTTCTTATTAATATTATTAATTAATGAAGGTGTATTTAAAACAATTTATGACAAGAATAATTTACAAGAACTGGTAGTATATTTATTTAATAAAGTCAAGACTGACGATCGTTTTATAAAAGCGTTTGAAAGTTTGGATGTGAATGATTCAAATAATCTTGATGGCTTTAAAAAAATAATTTCAATTGAAATCAAAACATTAATTTCATTGTGATTAAGAAACAAACATAAAAATAATGAAAATAAATATAATGAAATTATTGAGGCATATCAAGGGTTTAATTTCTTAAAATAAACAATAAAAGGAGCAAGGCATGATTAAAAAAACAGGTGAAATATATTCAATCAACAAACAAGTAATTTTTGTAAATTTTAAAAACAAAGTTCCTGATAAAAATACTTTTTTAAGAACTATTGTCGGTGAAAAGGAAAATGTTTTTCTTGTTGCTGATCATTTGGGAGATGGTAATATTTCCGCAATTGCAATTAAATTACAATTAAGTTTAAAATTAAAGGATAAAGTCGTTATAGGTGAAAAAATTTCAGTTCCCTTAACAAAGGAAATATTTGGAAGGGTTTTCAATGTTTTATATGAACCAATTGACGATAAGAAAGAAGTAAAATCAAAAGATAATATCGAAGTTTTTAGTAAGTCTGGTTCATATGAAGATTTTGAAATGAAAAACAAGACTATATTCACTGGTATTAGAATGATAGATTTATTATTTCCAATACACGAAGGAAGTAGTACAGGTATTTTTGGTTCGGCCGGTGTAGGTAAATCAGTACTTATCCAAGAATTGATAAATAATGTAACAAAGAAGATATTAATTAAAAAAGATGATTCAAATAAAAAAGAAACGAAAGCATTATTTGTGGGTATTGGGGAAAGAACTAGAGAAGGTATTGAACTTATTGAAGAGCTGGAAAATAAAGAATTAATTGATAGAATGGTTGTCTTTATGGCGCAAATGAATGAACTTCCAGGCGCAAGATACTTAATGCCTCATGTTGCACTTGCAACTTCTGAATATATAAGAGATGATTTAAAAAATGATGTAGTTATTTTTATGGATAATACCTTCCGTTATATTCAAGCTGCAAATGAGATATCATCCCTTTTAAAAAATAAGACATCACAGAGAGGATATCAACCAACACTAACAAAAGATATTGCTGACATACAAGAACGTATATATTCTAATAAAAATGGTGTTATCTCCAGTTTTCAATGTATCTATATACCAGCTGATGATGAAACTGATCCATCAATCATAGCTGTTTACCAACATCTTGCTACTAAACTTTTCCTTTCTGTTAAACGTGCATCTGAATCTTTATATCCAGCAATTGATCCGGTTACATCATCAACTATTTACTTGAATAAAGATTTTGTTTCCGAAAAACACTTTGAAGTAGCTACCAAAACTAAAAAGATGATTTCACAATATGAAACATTAAAAAGAACTGTTGAAGTTATTGGTTTTCAAGCATTAAATTTAAATGAAAAAGAAATTTTTAATAGAGGAGAAAAACTTAATTATTACCTTACTCAGAATTTTCATGTTGTTGAGAAATTCACAGGTAAATCAGGTGCAAAAATAGATCTTGAAAAAACTATTTTGGAATTTGAAAGAATTTTAAATGGTGAATTAGATCATGTTCCTTCACAATTATTTCTATATAAAAATTCTTTAGAAGAAGTTTTAAATGATTTTAAGAATGTATCTAATTAGATTTTTTATTTTATAGCAAAATACAACAATTACCTTTTGGGGTAAAAATGTTGTATTTTTTATAACGAAGTACATATTTAATACTTTGTAAGAATTGTAGAGGCCCTCTAATTAAAATTTCATAAGTCAAACTCCAAAACATTTTAAGAATTGGATCTAACAATGTTCTAAACACAGAACCAAGAGCATTTACTATAAAGCCCATGTATTCCTTATTATTTTATTTATGTAACATATAATAATCGTATAAATCAGTTCAATTAACTAAAGCATCCTTCTTGTAATCAATGCTCGCACCATTTCAATATTGTTTTTTTCCTCAATATTGGTCTAAAGATAAATTTCATTTATTACAAAATTTGCTAAATTCTTTTTTTGCTTTAAATGCATCAAATGCTAGACTTTCATAAATATCAAAAGTCCCACCACTAATTGTTGTATCTTTGATTGTTTGCATATTGCTAGCTTCTCATAAATGATGTGTATCACCCATACCAATACCACTAACAAAATCTAAAGTATTATCCTTTATAGAAGTTCCAAACGACCCAAAATGATTAATCGTTATTTCACTACCATTACCTCAACCACCGGTAAAGTATGTTCACTCTTTATGAAATTCTTTATTTTCTTTATCTAATTTTGCAACTTTATTCGCTGTACTTTGGTGATCTTTATCCCAAAAGAACAGGTCTTTAAATTGCTTAAATCACTTATCTCAAGTTTTTTTGTTTTCATACTCCTGTAAAACTTGTTTCTTAAGATTATCTTTCAATTCAACATCAAATGAATTCTTAGGTCCAAAAACAGATGTTTTGTTATCGATATATTTCTTAGCTTCTGATGCTATAAAAGGATTAATTCATTTGTTAACAATTTCTCTAGAACCTTGATCAGTTATTTTTGGATAAACCCAAGTTTTTTTAACTTCAGGAACTTTGATTGGTTTTTTAGGATTCTCTTTTGGTGCTTGTTTTTTAGGAATCTCTTTTGGAGTTGTTTGATTATGATTAGTGCTATCTTTTGTAGTATCTCCACAAGATGTTATCGCAACCAATGGTAATACAACACTTACTAAAACTCCAAATGATTTGATTATTATTTTTTTCATACTTTAATTATATATTACTTGCTTAATCAAACGTACAGCATTGATGCTGGATTATTTAATTGTTTTGTGTTTAGAACAAAGGCATGATTTAATATTGAATTGAGCCTTTAAATATTTTATAATTTAACTTATTTAGGTCTTTTAACAAAGAAAATTCTTGGCATCAAAAATACTTTATAAGACTGTCTAATTATTAATAATTAGACGGTTAATTCGAGTCTTGATATTATTTTCTTTATTTTTATTTATTAATAAAGTTATTAATAATTTTTTATAAAAGTTGTGGTTTATATTAATCAATTTATAGTTGAATAAATTTTCTTTTTCTTCAAATTATAATTTGTGAGTATCCATATGATTCAAGTATTATTCCGTTAAATGGTCAAAGAAATATTACATTTTCCTATTATTCAGAGAATTGTTAACTCCTCTAATACAAGTTTTATTATCTACACTTTTCAACTATTTTTAACCGAATATATTGAATATAAAGAGATATCGTTGCTATTAAGGAATGGGATTATCTTTAAATTATTTGGTGCATTAAAAACCAATTTAATACTATCGCATTTAAAAAAATGGGATTTAATTAAATGTCTTGTTACTTATTACAATAGATTGGTAAAAATGATCGTTTTCATTTTAGCTATTATTTCTCTTTGATAGGATCTACATAATATACATTTATTTTTTTGAATTTGTTCTTTCTTTTTGCAACACTCTTTCAGTATCTTGAAGGTCATTTTACATACCGCGATAATTTTATTCATTCTTTTTTGTTTTTGATTTTTATATTAAAACCACACCCCCTTAAGGAAGTGTGAAATTTATTTATTTTAGTTTATTAAAATTTATTGTATATATAGTAGTATCTTTATTATTTTTCTAAATGTGAAAGTGTTTTTAAAAGTATTGAAGTAGGTTTTCCGTCAACATCAGCAGTTCCTGCAATATCTAAGTGTATGTATGGAACTTTATTTGTGAATTCCTTTAAAAACATTGCTGCTTGTGAAGAATCGACTTTGCATTTTTTTGAGTAGTTCATAAGATCTGCAACTTCAGATGATTTTATACCAATTGAGTAATCTTCATTAAAGGGTAACCTTCAAAGAGCCTCATCATGTTTTTTGGATTCCCTATTAATTTCTTTGAATAGTTTATCATTAGTCGCCCACACTCCGGTATATGAATGACCTAACTGATACAAAACAGTACCTGTAAGTGTTGCAACATCAATTAGTTTAGTTGCTTTTAAATCTTTAACTGCGTAAGTAAGTCCATCAGCAAGAACTAATCTACCTTCTGCATCAGTATCGGTAATCTCTACTGTCTTTCCATTATAAGATTTAATAACTGAATCAGGAGTTATAGCGTTAACTGAAATTTTATTATCTGTTATACACATTATTGCTGAAATATTTGCATTTGGTTTTAATTCTGAAATAACTTTCATTGCTCCTGCAACTATTGCTGCACCAGACATATCGTACTTCATATCAATTAATCCACCATTTATTTTAATATCATAACCACCAGCATCAAAAGTAATACCTTTACCAACCATTACGGTTTTTTCTTCTGAATTTGGATTCCCTTTATACTCTAAGACAACAATTCTTGCGTCATATTTTGAGCCGGCATTTACTGCTAGTAATAGATTCATCCCCATTTTCTTAAGTTCAGGCTTTTCAATAACCTTAACATCAATATTTTTATGTTTTAGTTCAAATTCTTCTTTTACAATTTCAGCTAATTTAACTGAGTGTAGTATATTTGCTGGTTGTTTTTGTAAATCTCTAACTCACGTCATTGCTTTAGCTGTTGCTTCTGAATCTGAAATTTTAGATTCAGAAGCATTTATAAGATTAATATCTTTTGTTTCTTTTGGGATATTATCTCCTGTTTTAGCATTATAAATATTTGCTGTTTCATAATAGCAATCCTCAATAAAGAATTTAGTAATTTCCTGGATTGTAATTTTTTCTGTTGTAAAAGTATTTAAGTCAATATTTAGTCCTCTCTTATTTGAATTTACAATACTTTTAATTGCTTTTCTTAAAGATTTTATTGTAAATTTATCTTTTTTTCCTAGATAAATCATTGAATATTTTTTTTCAACAAACTCTGTTATATAGTTTGCTTCCTTAATTAAAACTTCTGGCATCTCTTTTGAATCAAAAACACCTTTTAGTGTAAATAATTCTTTATTATTCTCGTTAATTCTTATCATATAACTCCTTTTTCTTTCTTTGATTTACTAACATTATAAAATAAATTCTTGAATAACAGTTCAATGTTATATAATTTATTCATTATGAAACAAGTAAAAAAAGTTATTATTCCAGCCGCTGGCTGAGGAACAAGATTTCTACCACTTACAAAGGTAGTGCATAAAGAATTGGTTCCAGTTCTTAACAAACCCATCATTCATTATTTAGTTGAGGAGGCTGCAGCTTCGGGTATTGAAGAAGTTATTTTAGTAATTTCTCCAAGAAAAATGGAAATTATGAAGTACTTTCAAGAAAATGTTGCACTAGAACATATGTTAAAAGAAAAAGGGAAATTAGAAATGCTTTACGAAGTGGAACAAACAAGGAGAATTATAAAAGTTACGTTTGCAATACAAAACGAACAATTAGGATTGGGGCATGCCATCTTTATGGCTGCAGATCATACAAATGATGAGCCTTTTGCAGTTATCCTTGGAGATGATTTAATTAAATCGAAAACACCAGCAATTAAACAATTGATTGATGCTTATGAAAAAACTGGTAGTTCAATTCTCGGTGTTCAAGATATCCCTGAAGATAGTATTCATAAATATGGTGTTGTTACACCAAGAAATGATCTTGAAAAAGAGAATGAATTATTCGCCATTAGTGGTGCGGTTGAAAAACCAGCTGCTAGTGAGGCACCTTCTAATAAGGCAATTTTAGGTAGATATATTTTTACACCTAAGTTAATGAAATTATTAAGAGATTTAAAACCGGGTGTTGGTAATGAAATAAATGTCGTTGATGCTTTTGCTGAATTGATGGAAACTGAGGAAATGCATGCTTTTACATTTGAAGGTCAAAGATATGACTTGGGTTCAATTGAGGGATTTGTTAAAGCTACAATTGATTACTCACTAGAAAATGAAGAAATTAAAGATTCTATTCAAGAATTTATAAAAAATAAATAATAAATCAAATACATTAGTAATGTATTTTTTTATTCAATTATCATAATGTAGGTTTCAAATATAAGCAATTAAGTTTTATAATGTATATGGAGGTAGTATTATGAAAAAAATTAAAAAGCACATCAAAGAACATATGGGGTATGATGTTTACGAAACTGAAGATGGTCAAAAAGGTATTATTGATAAAAAGGAGAAACTATATCCTGGAGATAAGGTTGATTTGAAAAATATACCCTCATCACACCCTATTTTTAAAGATTTAGAAAGCAAGGCTGAAACAGCAGTTCTTGAAATTAGCTGAATATTATCTAAGATATAAAAATACTTCAAAAGAAGTATTTTCTTCATTGTAATTTAAAGCGCAACACTTTTACAGTTATAAATAAATTATACAAAAATTGTATATTAAAGATTCGGACTTGAAATGAGTTCGAGTTTTTTATTGGAAATTTTTAATATA
>NZ_PSZO01000020.1 GCF_004335975.1 Mycoplasma marinum | reverse complement strand
ATCAAAGTAGATAAAACAAAACATGGTAATTCTTATAGACCAACCATTGGTAGTTCAGGAATAATTATTAATATTTCTAAAACTTCTTTTGGTAAAAAGATGTTTAGTCAATATCATTTAGAAAATGACAGAATAATGGGTGTATCTTTACCAATTGAACTTTCTGGGCAAGATTTAAAAAGTGTTGCAGGCCCACAACTTGTAGAACTTGTGAAGAATATTGGAAAAACAGATAGTATTAAAGTTATTAATATTTCAGAAAATGGTAGAAAATATATATCTAACAGTAAAAATTTCTACTATGCAAGTATGAACACAAAAGAAGCAACTAATCCAACCATTGCTAAAGAAATAAGTCGCGAACACACACAAGGCACATATATTTCAGACGAACTTTGAATTGAATTATTTGGTAAATAATAAAATTAAATCTCTTAATATCAAATGTCTAAATTTAAAAAGTAGAAAAAAATGAAAATTAAAAAAATTACAATAGGTTCACTTGCAGCCCTTGCAACAATAGCGATTCCAGTTGCTACTGTTGCTTCATGTGGAAATGAAGAATATAAGAAAGTCACTTTAACTAAAAAAAGCGACTTAAGTAAGGTTATTGATATGAAAGCGATGCAAAACCATGGATTTAATTTTATGAATTCAATTGAAGAAAAAACAAACATACAACAAGAAAAAGAAAAGGTTCTTAATCATAAATTTGTTGACACTTTAGTAAGCGAAATTTCTAGTGTTGACTTAACAAAATTTCACAAGGTTATTTATCTTGATTTAAATTGAATTGGTGATAATTTAGATAAATTGGGTGATTATTTTTGGTCTGAAATGTCAAAAATAAAGGTTGATAGAAAAAAACATGAAATAGATGATTGAGACGGTAGGAAAACATATGGTAGCTCAGGAATAATGTTGAATATAGCTAACACAAAGCTAGGTAAAAGAATGGCTAAGGAATACTTTATAAACGCAATGGACTCATTGGATGTTACATATATGGAAACTTGAAAAACTAATAACCCTGCTATTATAGCTGGTAAAGAATTAACGGATCTTGTTTTAAAGGTTAAAAGTGCTAAAAGCATAGCTGTAGTTAATCTTTCTCAAACTCAATTTATGAATATTTATCAAATAAAAGATGTGGGTGTTGAAATTAAAGAGGAGACTGCCCCGCCAATTGCACATGAGATTAATGGTAAGAGATATCATTCAACAGGTACTTGGATAAGCAAGAAATTATGAGAAGAATTATTTGGATTTAGTACTCCTATCACTTTAGATGAAGCTGATTTGCGTGAAATGGATTATAATAATAAACATCCTAATTATGAAAATTGAGTTAATAGTCACAATACCTCTAACTAATTATTTTCTTTATAAAGATAACGATCTTTAATTTTAGAAATTAATATGACTTATTTAACTGAAGAACATGGAACGGCTGTTATTGATTTGAATGCTCTTGATATGAATTTAGATATCATTTTTGAAAATAGATCAAAAAATTAAAGTAGATAAAACAAAGCACGGTCATGAAAAAAGACCAACTATTGCTAAAAAATATTTGGCAATTCTATACAAAGTATATATATTTCTGTTAAACTTTGAAACAAATTATTTGATAAATAATAAAAGCCAATTTTATTTAAATAGGGGTCATTCCCTTATTTCCTAACCTCTAAAACCGTTTATTTAATAGAAAACTAAATTTAATAATCGATATAATATTAAAAATAAAGCAATGTTAAATATAAATAACATAACTATTTTTTAAAAGATGCCATAATTAATAAGCACAAATCAATAACTGAATATAAATTTTAAATGTATAAGGAATGAAGAGATTCAGCTGTCCTAGCAACCGTAAAGCCGGAAAACTTATTTAAAACTACTATTGAACTTTACTAAGGATAAGGTTGACGATCTCTTATTGTTCATAACCAATAATTTCGCCAACACTTAAAAGTGTTGTGCTTTTTTAAACATAAAAGAGAATTATAAAAATAAGTGTAAAATATATTTTCGACTATAAATTAAGGGATGAAACCCTTTTCAGAGAATTAACCCATAATTAAAATGGATCAAAGCGACTCCTTAATTATATATTTAATAAAAATATAAAGATTAGAGTAGTTTATATGGTTTTAAAGAAAAAGTTGTGTTTGAGGATACTTCAATAACTCACTCACCAAAATTAAATAAAATAAATGATTTAATTAGGTTGTTGAGGAAGTATATAACAAAATCCTTTTTGAAGTTTCGCTATTAAAACTAGAAACAAAGGTACTCTAATATTATATTGGAGCTCACAAAACAGATGTGTAGTATATATTTATTAATAAAGAAAATTAAAAGGAGAAATTATGAATAAAAAAATGAGACAATTATCTGCAGGCGTAATACTAATGGGGGTTATTTCATTTCCAACAATAGTCTTAGCATCTTGCGGTTCTAAAACTAAAGATGTAAAGGAGCAGTCAGATTTTTTCAAAAAACTTGATGATAATAATTCTTTTACTCCAATCCCAATAAAATCCAAAATTACTCTTAAAGATTTTTTGGAAGCAGATAGAAAGTTAAAAGATGGTGAATATGTTGAAGTTAAGGATGATGTAACAGTTTTAGCAGACGCTTACTATACAGGTCAAGTTCAAGACATTTCGAAGATTTATCCAACTTATTTTTCAAAAATGGAAAAAGAAAGTGAATTTAAATTTATAAAAGGATCCGCAATTTTACCAAGAAGAATTCAAAAATCATCTTATGTTAATATGCCAGTTATTCAAATGGATTCAAATGATTCTTTAATATTCTTTTTTAACTCAAATAATAATGATGGTAGAAGTTTGGAAGGATTCAAAAAACAAGTTATGTTTCAAGACAGTACAATTTTACAAAATGGTGCTCTAAAACAGTTCAATAAAGAAAGAGGTTTCAAGGCATCTGAGTGAGGAAGTTTTAATTTAATACCTTTTGTGGGTTCAAAAAATAAAGGCACAAATAACTCTTATGTAAGTGGGGCTAAATTAAATGAATCTAATCAGAATAATTATAAAAATGCAATTAAAGAAATAAGCAAAATTATGTCAAAAGATGATGTTGATAAGATAATTTCTGAAGTAAAAAAAACTAATTGGTTTTATCCAATGCTAACTAATAAAGGTTCAATTAATTTTGAGGTTTTAGGTCCTAATGCTATAAAGGTTAGTTTTTCAAAAGACATGAAAATCAATGGTGCAAAAATTGGTGCAATTACACCAAATGGTAAATCAATACCTTGAGATGCGGAATTAAGTATAGGTGGAAAAGAACAATGAGACAAGATTAATTCTAAAAAAGCTGGTACTTACTTGGTAATCGGAAAACATTAATATGATTTCTACTTTTAAGAAAAAAGTTTTGGGGAATAAATTAACACCAACAAGAGTTGCAATAATGGGTATGCTTTTAGCATTATTGGTTGTATTTAAATTTATATTCGCTTTTGTACCAGGAGTTGAAGTAATCACCTTTGCCTTTATATTTTTGGCATTGTTTTTACCATTATTAGACTTGGTATTATTAGTAACTGCATTTAACTTTTTGGTTTTAGCATTATATGGATTTGGTAGTTGATGAATTGCCTATTGGCCAATATTTATGATCGATATATTTGCTTCCTTTTCATTAAGGAAGTTATCTAGAAATCGTTCATTTTTTGCTTTTATATGTTTTTTGGGTGGAGTCAGTTTAGGTGGTTGGTATTTCTTATCTGATTTAGCACTTTTTGGAAAACATTTTGCTTATCTTAATTTAATAACCGCAATACCAATAAATTTAATAGAAGCATTTGTTTCTATGATTATGGCAATTATTTTTGGTCCGAGTTTGGCCAAGGTTTTTAAAGTTTATTCTAAGAAATTTTGACATGATGACGATATTTTTGAATTTAAGCCATTAAAATATAGAATATTTTCTTTTGCTATAAGTATATCGTTAGCACTAGCATCAATAGCTGGTATTGTTTTGTTATTTGTATTTAATAATAAATTTACTGAGTGAAGAGGAAATCATGATATAAAAAATCAAATGTTAGATCCTAATTCTAATAGGGATAAAAGATTGATTACAACTCATGACTACAATGATATCTATTCTAAACTTAACTATGATGATTCAGCAATCGTTATAGTTTCTGGAAATAAACATTGAACATATTATGCTAAAAAATCAAAAGGTAAAGCTCTGAAGGATTATATTTCTAATTCAAAATTTTATATTTCATTTATTAAAAGTTCTAATAACTTAGGATTATTCTTAAGACAAGCTTTTTTAACTAAGGATAATAAGCAAATTTCTCCAAATGATTCAAATGGTGCTATTGGTACTAATGCTGATTTTGATTCTTCACCCTTTATTTTCTTAAATGGTAAAACTTCTTCAATTGGGTCCAACCTAATCATTAAGTCAAAAGACATAATTGAAATTTCATATAATGGATACTGAACAAAATTTACTGGTAAAGGATCAGTATCACATTCTGGTAAATATTACAAAAATATTTTTAATAATAATGAAAATAATGATTCAAACGATATTTGAATACCAATAGTTGCTTCAATAGGAGGAATAGCATTAATTTTAATATTAATTTGGTCTCCCAACATCTATTTCAAAATAAAAAATAAAAGCAATAATTTTCTTAAAAAATAATAAAATAATGATAATTTATGGCGAAATTATATTTTTTAATTTTCATTTTTTATTGAAATAACTAAGCATTTTGCATTTTTTCTGTTTGAGCATAAAAATAAGAAAATTCACAAAAATAAATGTTATTTTTATTTCTCAAAATCATCAACACAACTTTTTAAAATAAGGTTAAAATTAATATGCACACTTTTAAAAAAGCAATGTATAAGAAGCCAAAATAAGGAGACAAAGATGAGATATACAAAAAAACATATAGACCAATTAAATGACCAAATAAGGAGTAAATTTCCAAATATTTACCCAATTGATGAAACAATGAACAATACACGTGAATCAGTTTCTAGAATGGTAATGATAGATAGATATTCACAAAAGGATTTAAAACTAGAAACACTAACTATAGGGGATTTAGTTATCGCTAAAATTAAACCTGACCCTAAATTTCCTACACTTGGAACAGGATTTGTTACTTCAATAGATTCCAAAGAAAAAATGGTATCAATACAAATAGAAGAAGAATATAGAGCACAAATAGACGCTAATTTAAACCCAACAAAAGATGGTATTATTTCAATTTCGATGGATTCAATTAATAAACCGTTAGAAATTTTCTATGAACAAATTGCTAAACGTGTTGGTTCAGCTTTGGCTAAAAGCGAACAAGATCAAGCGTGAGGGCAAAAATTTTCTAAAGAAATTAATGAAGGTAACATTGTTCCTGCTGGGCGTGTTTTATATGGAGCAGGTTCTAAGTCAAAAGTTACTTACTTTAATTGTTATGTAATGCCAATGCCACATGATTCAAGAGAAGGTATTGCTGATCATCGTAAAGAGGTAATGGAAATTATGTCTCGTGGTGGTGGAGTAGGAACAAATGGATCTACTTTGAGACCAAAAGATGCTGTTGCTATTTCGGTTGGTGGTAAGTCTTCAGGTGCGGTTTCATGATTAAATGATTTAGCATCATTAACAGACTTAGTGCAACAAGGTGGTTCAAGACGTGGTGCACAAATGATCATGCTTGGTTCATGACACCCTGATATATTAGAGTTTATTATTTCTAAAATGCAAAAACCTTCAATTCTTAAATTTATACAAGAGAATTTTAAAAATCCAATTATTAAACAACTAGCTGCTAACAAATTAAAATTTAGACCACTTTCATCAGAAAGAAAACAAATTCTAGAAGCTGTTGTTAATAATGAATCTTCAATGGAAGAAACAATTGTTAAAAAAGCAAAAGCTAAATTAAATGTTGGTGGTGAATATGAAGTTGTTTGACCTGAATTCTTAACAGGTGCAAATATTTCAGTTGCTATCTCAGATGATTTTATGAAAGCTGTTAAAGCTAATGCTGATTACGAATTGAGATTCCCAGATCTTGAAAATTTAACAAAAGAACAAAAGGAATTTTATGATTTACATTGACATGAAATTGGTGACGTTAATGAATGAGAAAGACAAGGTTATCCAGTTAAGGTTTATAACACTATAAAAGCTAGAGAACTTTGAGATCTTATAAATTTCTGTGCCACTTATTCAGCTGAACCTGGTGTATTCTTCCTTGATGTTGCAAACAAAATGACAAATGCAACTTCATATGATCAAAAAGTTGTTTGTACTAATCCTTGTGGTGAGCAACCATTGGCACCTTACTCAGTATGTAATCTAGCTGCAATAAACCTTTCAAACTTTATTACACATGATAAAAAAGGTGAAATTCTTTGAGAAAAACTTGATAAAACAGTTTCCACTATGGCGAGAATGCAAGATAATGTTATTGATGAAACTCCATATTTCCTTAAAGCTAATGAAAAGCAAGCTAAAGGAGAAAGACGTGTTGGAATGGGTGTTATGGGATTACATGACATGCTTATTTGAGCAGGTAAAACATATGGTTCAAAAGAAGGTAATGCATTAGTTGACAAGCTATTTGAAAGAATTGCAAGAGTTGCATATATCACTTCTGCAAAACTTGCGGAAGAAAAAGGTGTATTCCCATTCTTAAAAGACGTTGAGAAATTAATGAATACTGGATTTGTTAAAAAACTTCCCGAGGATGTTAGAGAACAAATTAGAAAATCTGGTGGAATACGTAATTCACACATGTTAACAATTGCTCCTACTGGATCAACAGGAACAATGATGGGTGTTTCAACTGGTTTAGAACCTTACTTCGCATTTAAATATTTCCGTTCAGGAAGATTGGGTAAATTTATGGAGGTTGACCAAAATATTGTTGCTGAATGAAAAGCTGTATTTAATCATCCAGATGACAAACCGTTACCGGAAATGTTTGTTTCAGCTATGGAATTATCTCCTGAGGCTCATGCTGATGTTCAAGCAATAATTCAACGTTGGGTTGATTCTTCAATTTCTAAAACTGTTAATGCTCCAAAAGGTTATTCAGTTAAACAAGTTGAAAAAATCTATACAAGATTATATGAAAAAGGTGCAAAAGGTGGAACAGTATATGTTGATGGTTCACGTGACTCACAAGTTCTTTCATTAACAAATGATGAAGAAACAAAAACACAAGTAGTAGAAGAAGTGAAAGTGCTACAAACTGAAACATCTAAAAAAGCTGTTGAAGAAATTAGAGAAAAACATTCAAACGTACCTGGAATTAAATTTGAAAAAAATATTGGTACTAAACCTGGGGATACTTGTCCTGTATGTAAAGAAGGTACAGTTGAAGATCTTGGTGGGTGTAATTCATGTACCAACTGTGGTGCACAACTTAAGTGTGGACTTTAAAAATACTTTTTAGTATTTTTTTAATTTTGAAAATAAGTAAAGGAATATAATTTAATAACTATGCTACATATATATTATGGATTTGGTAGAGGTAAGACTTCTACACTTAATGGAACTGTTTTAAGAGCCATTAGTGCCAATAAAAAAATTGAATATTTTAGATTTTTAAAAGGAAGAAAAACTGGTGAAGATGAACAACTTGCAAAATTAGGTGTAGTTGTTAGAAATTTTCATTACACAGATAAATTTACAATAGAAATGACGGACGAAGAAAAAAGAAAAGAAAGAGAAATTGTATTAAAAGGTCTTAATGCTATATCTTCATCTAAAGCTGAAGTGATTTTTATTGATGAAGGTTTAGATCTTGTCAAAACAAAACACGCAACAGAAGATGAGATTATTTTGGCTATTCAAACACCATATAGAAATAATGCTGATATTTTAATTTCTGGTCACTATAAACTTGATTCTATATTTGAAGTTGCTGATTTAATAACTGAGTTTATACCTGAAAAACATTACTTCGATAAAGGGGTAAAAGCTAAAAAAGGAATTGAATTTTAAAGATTAATTACAAATTTAAACTAATTAATAGAAAATAAAAAAACATAAAAATCCAAACTAGCGCGTTTGGATTTTTATGTTTTAGTTACAACAACAAAACTATTATATTTTAAATTATTGCAAATATATTTAAAGCAACTTTTTTATTTGGCGAGGTTACTTTCTTTTTTTTGGTTCAACCATTTCTGGCACGTACAATACCATATGTAAAGGCTAACATAAATAAGTAGCCAATAGCTGCAATTGCAAAGAATAGACCAACTTTTGTTCCTGTTGAATATTGGTGTTGTGTTACAACGAAAAAAATTGCGCAAATAAGCCCACCAATAAAGTTGGCTATATGTCAATATCATGGGTATGTATCAACCCATACATTGTCAAATCTATTTTTAATTTTTCTAAATAGGTTATTTATAAATTTCATTTTAATCCTCCAATATTATGAATTGATAGGGTAACAATTCGTTTTCTTTAATTTCTTCGTAATTTGATTTTATAACTCTTCCTTCAAATTTAAATTTTGTATTTTTATTTGAAAATGAAAATATACATCTTTGTTTTTTTCCTTTAAAAATTCTTAAGTAGCAAATAACATTTTCAAAATACTCTTCAAATTCTATTTTTCCTAATAGTTGAACATCATTTTCTTTCAAGAATTTAATGTGTTCTTTATAGAAATTAAGAATAGATTTTTTATCTTTTAAAGAATCTTCCACATTAATCTCTTTATAGTTATCATTGACATTTATTCAAGGTTTAACCCTTGAAAATCCGGCATTTTGGCTAGAATCTCATTGCATTGGTGTTCTTGAGTTATCCCTTGATTTTTGTTTTACACCTTCTGGTATGTAACTATAATTATTGGCCTTTAAATAATTTATAGTTTCAATATCTCTAAAGTCATCTGGATTTGTAAAATCTACATTTTCCATACCTATTTCTTCACCTTGATATATATATGGAATTCCTGGCATACATGATGTAAAAGCAAATAACATTTTTGCCCCCGGAATTCTATATTTTTTATCAATAAACCTTGAAACTGATCTTGGCTGATCATGATTATTTAAAAATGTTGCCATTTTTGAACCTTCATTATCTACATTGACAAACCATTGTTTTGAAATGTCATAAAGTTTCTTAATGTCTGGCTTTTTATCAATAAACTTATTAAGACCATCATAATCAACTTTTAAATGATGGAATGTAAATACAGAGTCTAATTCTGTTCTATCCTTGTTGGCATATTTTATAGTGTCTTTAAGTGTAGTGGAAGAAAGTTCTCCAACTGTAAGGAAATCTATATCCTTGGGGAAATTGGAACTTAATTCCTGAATAAATTCGTGTGCTCTTGGACCATCAGTATAATATTTCCTTCCATCTCCTTGGTTATCATCAACAAATTTATCTTTAGATATCAAATTAATAACATCAAATCTAAATCCTTTGATTCCTATGGAAATATAATACTTAATAACTTCAAATATCTTCTCTCTCACTTGTTTATTTTCTCAATTTAAATCAGCTTGTGTCTCATCAAAAAGATGTAAGTATCAATTACTAGGTTTATACTCTTTTCATGCCGAACCACCAAATTTAGATTGCCAATTCGTAGGGGGAGTTCCCTTTGAATATTTAGAAATATAAAAATCTTTATATTCTGGTTCTCCAGATAATCATCCCTTGAATCATTTATGTTCTGTTGATGTATGGTTAAAAACCATATCCAACATTATTTTTATGTTTTTTTCTTTTGCTTGCTTAATTAAATCCAATAAATCTTGATTTGTACCAAAGCTTTGGTCAACGTTATAATAATCGGCGACATCATAACCATTGTCTCTAAAGGGTGTTTTGAAAAATGGTGTTAATCATAAATAATCAACCCCTAAATCAGAAATATAATCTAGTTTTTCGATAACCCCTTTTAAATCGCCCTTCCCATTATTTGTATGATCTTTAAATGATAAGGGATAGACTTGATAAACAATTTTTTTCATTATAGAATACCAACTCTTTTCTCGATTTTTTGGAATCTTGGAATTTTTCTTAAGAATATTGTTCCCAATACGGAAATTGCAGTTGTTATTCCTGCACCAACTAAGAATCATAAGTAACCAGTTCCAACTCATGTATGAACACCTTTAATTCCAGATTGAGCTTGAATTGATAGTACACCTAGTCATGCACCATTACCAATACCTGCTGATGTTACACCAGAAATAGTAATGAATAATGCCCCAACACTTGCTCCAATAATACTTGCAAGGAATGGTGCTACATATCTTAAGTTAATTCCATACATGGCAGGTTCTGTTACACCTAGTCATGCGGCGATTGTCGATGAGGAACCAACTTGTTTCATTTTTTCTGATTTCCTGTGAATAATAGTAAACGCTAATGCTGCTGCACCTTGTGCAATATTTGATAATGCAAGAATTGGGAAGAATAATGAACCACCAATAGTTGCTGTATTTTGAATCATTACAGCGTTTAGCATATGATGCATCCCCGTAACAACTAACGGTGCATACAATAACCCGAATATAGGCGCAAAGAAGTACTTGGCAATTGTATTTGTTAGTGCTCATTTAACTGCAAATGATATTGCTGTACCTATAGTTCAACCGATTGGTCCAATGATAACCATTGCAAGAATATAAGCTCCTAAAACAGTTACTAGTGGAACAATAATTTGTTTTAAAATAGCTGGCGTAATTCTATTTAAACCACGTTCAATATAAACTCCTGCAAAAGCCACACCTATTGCTGGTATAACTTGTGCTGTATATGATATTTTTCATGGGAATTTAAATGAACCAAAGTCAAATCCAAATTTAGACAAATCCATGTTTCAAATTCAATTAACTCCACTACCAGAAACTCCGTATGTATTAATTAATGGAGGTAATAACATTGTTAAACCAATGATAATCCCAAGTACTTGAGATCCACCCATTTTTTTAAAAATGGATCATGAAAGTGTGACGGGTAAATACCAAAAAATAGCTTGTGCTGGTATTCAAAGAAAGTCATTTACTCCTTTCATAAATGCTGAATGGTTAACAATTACATAACCATTAAAGTCTGCTTCAAGAATATTTCTGAAACCAAGTATTAATCCACCTGCAACAAGTGCAGGAATTAAAGGAATGAAAATTTCGGAAAAATGTTGCATCATTCTTTGGATAAATGTTCCATTAGATGCAGCATCCATTTTTAATTCTTCCTTTGAAGATTCGCTAATATTTGTTTGTTCTGAAAACTCCTTGAAATAATTAGGTATATCTGCGCCAATAATAACGTGATATTGATTATTTTGCAATTTAATAGTACCCCTTGAATAATTAAGTTTTGATATAGCTTTATCATCAACCAAAGTTATATCTTTTAAAACTAATCTTAGTCTAGAAACACAATGCATCGCTGAAGAAATATTTGTTTTTCCACCAAGTAATTCAATTAACTTGGTTACCTCTTCAGAATATTTATTTTTCTTACTCATATTTTCTCCTTAAATGTGGAAACGTTTCCACAAGTATATTATACTCTTAAATTAATATAAAAACTAAATGATAAAAATATATAATAAAGGCATGAATGAAAAAATAAACTTCAAAGAATTAGCTGCATTATCTAATGTTTCCATAGGAACTTTATCTAGATTTTTTAATGGTGGAGCTGTATCTAAAAAAAATAAACTTATAATAAGTAAAAATATAGAGAAATATAATTTTGTAAAAAAATCTGCTGCTGCTAGGGTTAGAGGTAAAAATAACCAGTTAATAATTTTAAGAACTCTTATTAAATCAACAACTTTAGATAATATTGTTTCTGGTATTATCGAAAATGTTTCATCTAATGTAATTGTTAAATATAGTGGCCAAAACGAAGAACAAGTTATTAAAGGTATTGAAGAAGCAATTTCTGAAGAGCCAAAAAATTTAGTCATCTTTGCACCAATAAATCCAACTGAAAAATTTGAAAAAATATTAAATAAAGCTTCAAAATATTCAAAAGTTGTTGTTTATAATTATGAAAACCCTTATGCTTCTAATGTTTCTGTTTCCTATGAAGCAGCGTTTAAAGATATTTCCAAAAAATACAATAAGATAAACTTTGTTTATGATAACAAAGAAGACATACCTTCTTTCTCTAGAAGAATAGAACAATTAAAAAAAGCGAATATCAGTTTAACTGTTTCTAAAAATATTGCAACAAAGAATATAAATTTTTACCAAAGCAATTCATTATATACACGCATAAGTCATACCAAAAAAAGCAATTCTATTGTTATTTCTTATTCCCAACCAATCGAATATACAAAGAAAACTGAGTGAGTTTTTGTAGATCAATATTATGTTGGATTATGTATAGCGCGTCTTTGTAAATTAGAAAATAATGAAAATATTATAGTAAAAGCAAAATATATTAAATAAATATAAAAAATCAGTATCGCAAAAGATGATATTGTTTTTTAACTCATTAATTTATTGGTGAAAAAACTAAGGAAGTATAAACTTGAATTTCCTTGAAATCAATAGTAAAAACTCAACATTAGCACTATTAGTAATATTAAAAGGATTAGAAATTTTATATTTTCACAGCCATAAATAAAAATATTGTAATCAATGACTGAAGCAAGATTTTAAATTATTTAAAAATAAAATATTACATTAAAAACACTAGCAGAAGCTAGTGTAATACAATTTAATATGTAAGATTTATTTAAGTTTAATAAGCCTTTTTATCTTTATTTATTTTTAAATTGCTTTTCAACATCTTTTGGTCTTTTAATTGCTGAACATAAGAGTTGATAATATCATAGTTAAATATACCATCTTTATTTCTAATATCTCTTAGAACACCTTTTATTGTTTTATCAATTCTTTTTATTAATTTATCTGGATAGTTAAATTCAATTTTGTGTCTTTCATATTCTTCTTTATCAACAACTCTTGTTTTTTTATTTGGATACATTTTTACATCTAAATCATAGTCTATATATTTAACTGTATTATCTTCAAATAAATACGGACTTGAAAGATTTGTATAGAAATATGAACCAGATTCCCTTAGAAGAACATTGGTATTAAAGAAGTCTTCACTCGAGAAAAATCATAGCATTGGTTCTCTAATTATTCAACGTTGTCCATTATCCTCTGCAACTTTTGTTTTAAAGGCAAATAGAACAGTCATAAAAGGAGAAACCTCAATAACTTTTAATCCATTTCATTGTCTGTATAGTGTCCCATCATGTTTAAATGCCTGAACATCTATGATTGAACCTAATATTGGTTTTTTATTAATAATAACCTTCTTTCTAATATTTAGTTAGTTCTATTCCTAATCCATCTTCACTAACTGTTATTCTTGGGAATTTAAGACCTTCCCCTCAAGACTGTCTAAAAGTTGAAATTGGTATTCATTGATTTAGCATGTCCCTTTTTAATTCTACACTATTGGTAGTACCAATTATCTTTGTTGTAGGTTTTAATTCTCCTGGATCTAATTTATTATTTGAATTATCATCAATTCATCACATAAAACCACCATTATAGTCATAACTTGCATCTATATAATCATTTGTTATATATGGGATTCAATCTTTTTTAGTTATCGCACCTTTTGAAATTGAGTAGTCAACATCTTGTGATAATAATTTAGATTTTCTATTAAAACTTCAAAGTCCTATTCTATCTTTAATAGAACCGAACCTGTGAAGGTTTTCTTCGTTTATATTTTTTAAATCACCACGATAAATACCGCTTACGTTTTTTGGGGCAAATCCTGATATTTTAAATGATTTTTCATCTAAATTATCATCGCTATATTTGGCGCTAATATTCAAAGTTGTTGGATCTACGGTTGCAAATGTTTTATTCTTTGCATAGATATTTGAAATTAATTTTCCATATCCCATCGAAGTTGTAAATGAATCATATATTCTTTTTGCTCTCGAAATAAGTTTGCCATCTATATCCTTATTTTTACCAAAAATGTAATCCTTATAAAAACCTTCATCATTCGTTACTATTCATTTACCATTTACTTTCTTTAAACCGGCTAAACCAAGATGCCTTTGATTTGTAAAACTTGTACCAATTTGTATAGAAGAGTTTGCATCTAATAAAAATGTCTCGGCAGAGTTAGTATTTTTATCTGGGTCATGAACCATGCTACCAATTAATGATTCATTATCCGGTATTTTATAAACATTCATTAGTTGTCCAAGTTGTCTTGTAACTATTTCATCTAGTGAATATCTATACTCATTAAATTCTTCAGAATGGACACCTTTAAACCGTGGGATGAACAATTCACCTTGTGAGTTTTCAAAGTGACTTACAGGCAATCCAAATTCATAGTTTTCATCAACTCATTTAACTTTTTTAAGTCCATTAGCCTTTCAAAAAAGATCAAATAAAGATATTTTGGAACTTATTGAATTTATTCTATTGCTTTTATAAGGGCTCAACTCTTTATTATTGTAGTTTAATGTTTCATAAAATGTTTCAGTAAATTCTTTATTTCAATGCGTTGGGCTAAAAACATCTCCGGTTGTATTTAAAGGTACATAACCGTCATCGCCTTGCCAACTGTCAAATGCATATGAGGTATTTAAATACATATTAGAAATATGATGTCCGTACTCGTGATTAATTGTTGAAAAAATTCCGTCTATTTTCTTTTTATTTGATATTCTATTGGAATTCTTTCATCAATCGATATTTAAGAAAATTTCTTTGGTAAGTGGCAAGTAAAGGCCATTACTTTCTGAACTTACTATATTAGTATCTCCAAAAATAATATCGTTAAGCATTGCTACTTCTTGGCCATGATAAAGTCTTTTTTCATAGTACTTCTTAATTCCTTAAGTCCATCTTCATCCAATCAATATTCACCATTTTCATAAGGAAAAACCTTTATTTGAAAATCTCAATTAGGATTGGCATATTTTGAATCGCTATTTGTTGAACCACTATGGTATCAAATGGTTTTTGGGTTCTTCATTTCCCTATAATCTTCTGATGGAATATTTTTTTTAGAAATAAAAGCATTGTGTATAAAATAACTACCAACAGCAATTGTTGATAGTAACCCTAGTAATGTTATAGTGTACCCAATTATTTTTAATTTTGTAAATTTGCTAGATTTTTTCAATTTTTCTCCTAGCTTATCGGTAATAATATTTTTTAAATATATATTTTATACTCAATTTTGCAAGTCAATTATATTATATTGACCATAATAATCAAAATAAAATGTTAAAATATTTTATATGAGATTAAGAAACAACCCAAATGCACAAAATGAGTTAGACAACTCTAAATATACAATCAAAAAATATCCATTCAATGTTGACAAAAATGTTGTTATTGAATTAGGGATGGGAAAAGGAGAAATGATTACCCAATTGGCAAAGGAAAATAAAGATAAATTCTTTATTGGTATTGAAAAATTTGCTACAGTTGCACACAAAGCTATGAAAAGGGCTGAAAAATTAGAGTTAGATAACTTTTTAATTATTGATAAAGATATTAAGGATTTACCGGAATTAATCAATGGTGAAGTTGATACTATTTGATTAACTTTTTCAGATCCTTGACCTAAGGCAAGACATGAAAAAAGAAGATTAACTTACAAGTCATTCCTTGATTTATATAAAGAAATACTTACAAAAGATGGTGTAATAAATCTTAAGAGCGATAATGATAAATTCTTTGAATATTCACTTGAATCAATGAAAGAATATGGAATGGACATTCTTGCTATAACAAGAGATTTCCATAGCTCTGAATGAATTGAAGGTAATGTAATGACTGGTTATGAAAAAAAATGATCTGAAAGCGGGAAGAACATTAATTTTTTAAGAGCTAAGTTTAAATAAGTTTAACATAAAGAATTTACAAACGTTAGCTATGCTTGCGTTTTTAATTTTGCAAAAAAAACGGATGGTGTATGAAACATGAATTAATTATTGGTCAATTAAAAGTTGTTAAGCCAAGCCTCTTTTATTTAAATATTTATTAAAAAAATTACCTTCTTATATAAAAGAGGGTATTTTATTTTGCGTTAGTATGTCTTCTTATCATTTGGCTTTTTTAAAGTGTTAATGATAAATCATCTTTATTGAAATTAATTTTTTCTATCCTTTTATTAAGTGAATCATAATCTCCATAGAAATATCTAAAAGTATTTAATGAAGAATCACGTCCATAAATATCTTCAGCTTTTATAGGAATAGATATTGGTTTCTTATGTATATCTAGCCCCATTTTTTTTAGTTGTTTAGTTTCTAATAACTCATCTTTGTCTAATGTGTGATTGTTATTTTTATCCATTCATCAATATAGTGTTTTATTTTTTTCTGGATCCTTTTGAACCATAACATTATAAGGAATTCATTTTCCGGGAGTTTCGGGCATTTTAGAAATACTAGAATCAAGAGAACCAAAAACACTTCTTTTTCTTTGGAAGTTTCAAAGTTTTTTTCTTTCGTTTATACTTGAGAATTTTTTAAGTTTGGAAGGATTTATTTTATTTTTATCTCCATAGTATATTCCCGATATATTTTCTGGTGCAAAACCAGATATCTTTATATTTTCATAATTAACAGCATTGTTTATTATATCTGTAAGTTTTCTACTATTATGGAGTATTTCATAGTTGAATCTAACTTTATTTTCAACTCTTACATTACTTATTAATTTCCCATAACCCATGGCCTTTGTGAATGCATTATATACTTCAGTTGCTATTGAAGCACTTCCATTTTTCCCAAACATATAATCCTTGTAAAAACCTTTTGGATTTGTTTGCTTAAGGTAAACTTCCTTTGTATCATAATCAAATCCAATTTGACGAATTTTATCTTCTTGTCCTTGAATTTGAATTAATTGAACTGAATGTGCTAAATCAGAAACAAAAGTATTATAAATATATTTATATCCCTTAGTTCCGTCTTCTCTTTCAATAACTGGAGATTGAAATTTATTAAGAGTGAGTCCAAATGTCTCTTTGTTTGCTCCATTATATATAGGTGGAATATCATACACATGCATCAATTGTCCAAGTTGTCTTGTTACAATTTCATCAAAAGAATATCTATAGTTTGCATTTTCTGCATCAAAACTAGGGATTATTGGTGCCTTTACAATAATGTGATTTCTGATTCGTGTATTTTTTTGTTGCAATGTTTCCTTTGCTATTAAATCTTCTTCGCGATCATTGAATAAGTTTCATACCCCAAAATTTGTTTTTGGAATATTTTTCAGAGATTTTCAAAATAAATCTGATAAAGAATATGTAGAAGCTATTGATTCGCCAATGGGTTTTGAGCTTTTAGTTATTGTTGATGTGTTATTGTAATTTAAAGATTTGTAAAATGAATCCATAAAATTTTTATTTCAATGTCTTGAAGAACCTTTTTTATTCATTGTAGTTCCATTTTGCAAAAACTTATTATCACCCTTTCAACCATTTTGAGAAGTTTCTGATGTTAAATAAGCTCCCTCGATATGATGACCATATTCATGAGTTATCGTTGAAATAATCGCATGAAGTTTATCTTGTGTAGTCATTGAAGCATTTTTATAATCTTCAATATTAATAAAAATTTGTTTTGATTGTGGATAGTATAAACCTCCTGAATCTTTTTTTATAACATTTGTATTACCTAAAACTATTTCCTTTAAATCTGTAATTTCTGGACCGTGGTAAAGTTTTTCCTTAAGAATTTGTTTAAGGGCTTGCATTTCATTGTCATTTAGTCAATATTTATTATTATCATATGGATAAATTTTTATTTTAAAATCTCAATTAGAATTTGGTGTTGGTTTGTCACTGTTGTATCAAATTTCCTTTGCATTTTTCATTTCTCTATATGGATATGCATTTTCATCTTTAACTTTTCTATTGTTATTTCTAATTATGGCAAAAGTTAGTACAGCTATTGAACCGGTAAAGATAAACCCCCCTAAAATTGCTATAGCTATTTTCCATTTTTTTATTGCCATAATATCCCTCATTTCTTACTAAAAGTATTTATTAAATTATATTCCATTTTTAAAAAATAAAAATAATAAACTAGTCGTTTTTGTATTATCCTTGTAAAATACCACTTTATGATAAAATGTGGGTATATGGTAGAACAAAAAAATTTAAAAATATGAAACAAACCAAGATTAATAAAAGTTCAAAGACCAGCATCATTGCTAGAACTATTTTTTGATATTGTAGTCGTGGCTTTGATTGGTGGAATTGCACATAAATTAATATTTGATGTACAAAATCATTCTGTTGGTTGAGTTTCAATGTCATTTATTATTTTACAAACATTATCAACTCTATTAGTTTGAAGAGCATTAACAATGTACTCGATTAAGTTTGAAGTCAGGGATTTACGACATAGGCTGGTTATATTTTCTTGTATGTTTCCGATGGTTTTGATGGCTTCCACTGGTTATGCAAAAGGAGAAGTTCCAGATGTTTATTTAGTTTATTTAAATCTATGTTCTTATGGAGCGCTGATGGTCTCTGTATCTTGAATATTTATTTCTGCAGCTATGAGTAACAAAGATGATAATTTCTTCTTTTGATATCTAATGATTAAAGGTATAACAAGAACAATCTCTTTTTTACTCATAACTATTTCATTAATTATTCCAATAGCTATTGACGGAACTTCAAATATTGTTGAAGACAAATGAACAAAATTAATAACGATATTATGAGCTGTTGAGTTTCTAATTCAACTTCTTGGTGACCTTTTTTCTTCTATGAGGAGATATACATCTCACTTCCCTAATATCAGTAGACACTTATTGAAAGAGAGATTTTCAATTTTATACATTGCGTTTCTTGGTGAAATTATTATTCAAATTATTTCTTCATTTGCCCACCATCATGATACTGAATCATTTGTATATTTATTTGCTTCTATATTACAAGTATTTTTGATGTTTTGAATTTATTTTGATTTATTGAATTATAACGATCTTAAAAAATCATATAAATGAATTTGAATTTACTCATTCATAATGTTATTAATGTTCTTCTCTATGTTATTTATATCATGTGGGCTTTCATTAGCAATTAAAGGATTCAATGAAGAGTCTGTCTTACTTTTACTTGTTGGTAACTTGTTGTATGCCGGTACTTCAAAAATAGTATTATTCTCATTCAATACATTCAATAAGAATAAAAGGTATCTTGAAGACTCTTTATTTAGAATTGTTGTTCTTGTATTGTGGATAGCAGGGTTATTAGTTGTAATTTCCTTTACATTAGTATTCAAGCAAGAGGAAATTATGATTTGAGGAATAATAACTCTTGAAATAACAACTATAATTTTAACTTCTGTTGCAATGATTAAGTCGAAAAAGAAATATTTGCATATGACAATTAAAGAGTTTGAGGCGCAACTTCCTAAGACGAAAAATGATTGATAAGTATCTTTTATTTTTCTGGTTGAAATTAAAAGTGCGATGCTTAGATTTGAAATTCAAGCAGAGCACTTTTTATATTCAAAAATTCAAAACAAATAAAAACCTTAATAAAATGCTTATGTTTATTTACATAGGGCTTTTAATAAGGAGTAACTTTAAGTCCAAATAAAATCTTTAATATGTAAATCTTGTATATTTTATTTATTAGATCAATAATAACAATAATCCAACATTACAATAAAGAGAATGATTAGCAACAATCTCTCATTTTTTTCTTTATAATAAAAACATGAAACACATTTCTAGAACACTTAAAGATACTGAAATATTTGCCAAGGAATTTATTGGTAATCTAAAAACAAGATTCGTTTTACTTAATGGACAAATGGGGGCAGGTAAAACCACTTTAATAAAATTTATAGCAAAGGAATTAGGCGAAACTGATGTTGTTACCTCTCCAACTTTCAATATTATGAAAGTCTATGAAAAGTTTGTTCATATTGATGCTTATAAAATAACAGGATCGCTTGAAGAATATGAAGATTATTTTGAGGATAAAATAGTTTTTATTGAATGATCAAATAATTTAGATGAAATTTTTGATGATGCAACATATATCAATGTTTCAATGGGTGATAATAATGAGCATATTTATGAAGTTATATAAATCAATATCACAACTAATATAGTAATTTAGAAAAGAATTGATATTTGCCAGTTTTTTTTATTCAGTGGAATGTATTAAAAATCATTTTATATCAAAGTGCTTAAATTGATAGTGATATTGTTAATATATAATTTATTTTAATGGTTTAAATTCCTTTTTTTATTTTGCTTGTATAATTGATTTATGAAAATATTTATCGATACATCAAATAAGGATATGTTTATATCATTAGTTAAAGATGGGAAGACTATCAAATACACATTAGAAAAAAATCTTGTTAAAAAAGCCGATGCATTACCGCAAGCATTTTTAGATACCTTAAACGGTGTCAAAACTAACCAAATAACTGATTTCTACATAACTATTGGTCCCGGTTCATTTACAGGTGCTAGAACTGGATTGGTTTTTGCAAGATCAATTTGCCAAATTACAAAAGCTAATTTACATACAACAACTTCACCTCAATTAATTGCAGGTCCACACGGAGAGAAAGAAATTTTTATAGATGCAAGAAGTAAAATGTCTTATTTTGCTAGTGTAAATAACGGATTACTTAATCAAGAGATTACATTAGTTCCTTTTCAAGAGTCTACAAAACAAGATTATGATGAATTAATTAAAAATCCAGTTGACTTCTTCAAGATATTTAAATTAGAAGAAAATATTTTAAGTGTTCATCCTCAGTATATAAAAACAGCCAAAATCGGTTAATGATTAGCTGTTTTTTTATTAATTAATTTTATTGCTCGTAAAAATCTTTTATCTCACTTATTTTTTTATCTCTTTTTAATTCCCCATCTTTTTTTAAAATAGAAAATTCTTTAGATTTATTTGATTTATTAGTGATTTTAATTATAAATTTTTCTCCCATTTTGTTATCTCAATCTTCTTTTATTTTTTCTGAAAGGTTTTTAAAACCATTAATCCCTGATTTTTTATAGTTTAAATTAGGATAGTTAATGTCTTTATTAGCTTCAGCGGTTATATCTTTACATGAACTAACTAATGCTATTGGAGCAATGATTGCCAGCGATGTAACAAAACCTATTGATATCTTTTTTCTTTTATTCATATAAATATAATATATGAATTATATTAATAGTTTATTTATTTTTATAATGGAGAAAATGCGAATATTTTAAATTTTCTTGACTTTTATTGATAAATGTGTAAAATACAAGATATATTACAATATTTATTAAATTGTGTGTTTTATTTTAGAAATGCAAATTTATTGAATTAATTTGGAGGCAATTTAAAATATGAAAAATAAAAAAATTAAGTTAATTAACATAACGGTATTGTCAATGTTTGCAGTTGCAACAGCGACTACTGGAGTGATTTCACAATCAAATAAAGAAGTGAAAAAATCAGCACTAGTACTAAATAATTTAAACACTGCGATCATTTATAAAAATACAAATATAGAAGATTTAAATTTATATAATACCCACGTAAATTCAATTGTTAATACTACTAATGTTAAACCAATAATTGACTTAAGAATGTCAATTCATAATAAAAGATATGATATCCAAGAGTTGTCAAAATTATTATTATCCAAAAATAAAAATTTAATAACAATGTTAGGTTTCGATGAAAAAGAAGTTGAGCTAGATCAAACAAGTTTTAAAAATATTATTAAAATTGAAAATAAAAAAATGATAGTTGCATTAAAGACTAAAACAGGATTTGAATTTAGCGATGGAACAATAACCAAAGAGTTCGAATTCTCTTTTAAAGGTTTGCAAAAAATTTCTAGACGAGCAATAATAGTTCGTAATCCATTTTTTGAAACAAAAATAACTGGTGTTAATGGCAAGGCTATTTTTAAAATACCAACTCCTTCTATTAGCACTATTGTTAATGTTGAATTAAATGGCAAGGCTGTGCCTAAAGCTAAAATGGAAATCGAAGATTTGAAAAATAAAGATGTAATTACTTTAATTATTAAGTCAAATAATTCACAAAATATAATAGAGCAAGATGGAAAACCAGTAAAGCAAGCAAGGTTTACATATGTAGTGTCTGGACTAGGTAAGGAAATTGTGGTAGAGAATCCATTTAAAGAATCGAAATTTAATGGTCAAAATAAAAAAGGTCACATTTTAAAAATCAATGGAATTCAGCACGCTTCAATTAAGTTTGCAATTAACGGTAAAGATATTGATAGAAAAGAATTAAAAAATCTTTCTAATGGAGATGAAATAACAGCGAAAGTTGAACCTGACAAAACATTTGCAATTCATGGTCAAAATAATTTTTCGATAATTGTAAACGGATTAACAAAAGAAGATACTTCGGGTGCAAAATCTATAAGTGGAGAAGTAATGGTATATACCTTTATAGGTATTGCAAGTACTTTATTATTTGTAATTATCACCCTTCTATTTGCAAGAGGAAGGAATAAATAAGTTGCGAACTTTAAGTAGTTTGCCTTTTTTAATCTATAATTATAAAAACCAAAAGGAGAGTGTTTAATGTATAAAATAATTGCTTTTGATATTGACGGAACAATACTTCCATATGGAGACAAAGAGTTTTCAAATGAAGTGCATGAGATGTTTGCGGAACTTAAAAGAAAGGGATATATAGTTGCATTTGTAACTGGTAGAGAATTTGTAACTATTGCAGATTTGATTAATACTCCTAATATAGATTACTTTTTAGGTGCTAATGGTGCATTTGTATATGACATGAAAACCAAAGAAAACATTTTTGAAAAATCAGTTCCTTTTGAAGATTTTAAAAAAATAGATGATTTTTGTCTTGAAAATAAAATAAATTTAAGTGCTATAACTCAAAAGTCGGTTTACTTTAAAGAAAAGGAATGTTATAAAGATGATAAATTTTGAAAGGATTTTTACAATAGGATTAAAGTTATGGATTATGAAGAGATCTCTAATGAAAAAATACATCAAATTATTATACGTACAAGCAATTCAAAAATTCAAAAAAATATTATCGATTTTGCAAACACTATTCCAGGAGTTAGTGTTAATACAATTTGAGATAAAGGAATGTTTATAGGACCAGAGGGTGTTCATAAAGCAAGCGGGTTAGAAAAATTGTGTGAAATTGAAAACATTAAAATGTCTGAAATTATTGCATTTGGAGATGGAATGAATGACAAAACAATGTTAAAAGAAGTTGGAATGGGTATTGCAATGGGTATTGCAAAAAAAGAAGTAAGAGAAATGGCAAATGATGGTTGCGACACTGCTACTAATTTTGGAACAATAAAAAAACTAAAGGAAATGAATATCCTTTAGAATTAACAAAAGCACCAATGGTGCTTTTTTATTATTTATATTGCATTTCTTTTCATGCGTCTGCATCATAAACTTTAACAAATTCAGTAATTAATTGAATACCTGCTTTAATATCTGTTAAGTGACAAACACCATGTGGTGAGTGTAGATATCTTTGAGGAATTGAAAGTGTAATTGTTGCAACTCCACCTTTTCCGTACTGCATTTGTGCAGCATCTGTTCCACCACCTTGAGCAACAAATTTGTAACAAGGAATGTTGTGTTTTTTAGCTAGTGAATAGATAAATTTTACCAATTTTGGATCCATCATTGTTCCACCATCTTTAACACGAAGTGCAATTCCCTTACCAAGTTCTTGTACTCCTGCAATAGCTCCGAATGTATCATGTGATGCACATGTGTCAATAGCGATCGCAATATCAGGATTAATTTTTGAAACGGATGTTCTAGCACCACGTGTACCAACTTCTTCTTGAACTGTACCAACAACATAAAGATCGTTATTATTTTTAACATCTTTTAAATTATTAACTACTTGGTCAATAATTGTAACTCCTGCACGGTTATCCATTGCTTTACCAACTACATATTCATTATCTTTACCCATTGTAAAGTTATTTGCTTCCATGTAAACTCTATCTCCAGGTTCAACTCCAGCTTCGATTGCTTCTTCTTTTGATTTGAATCCACAATCAACAAACATTTCGTTTAGTTTCATTGTTTTGGTAACTTTTTCTCTTTCAAGAATATGTATTGAAGTATGTCCAAAAATTCCTCTGTAAACTTTACCTTCTGAATTAATTAATCTTGCAGATTGACCCACAACTGTGTGTGGTCAAACTCCTCCAACCATTGAAAGTTTAATTTGACCATTCTTTTGAATATCTAACACAATAAAACCAACTTCATCCATATGTGCAGCAACCATAATTTTTGGCCCATTAGCATTCCCTTTTTTATTCATAATAAGTGAACCCATGCCGTCTCTTGAATATTCGAAACCAGCATCTTTTGTGTTTTCTCTAAGTGCTTTGGCAACTTCATCTTCATATCTTGACATCCCTTCAATTGAAAGGTAAGATTCTAATAATTTTCATAAGTCATTATTATTTTTTTTAATTGACATTTTATCTCCTTTTCGCATATTTAATATTACTTATTAAGTATGTCTATACAATTATAGTTTTTTATTTAAAGTTTGTATGAAATATTTTATTAACTTAGAGAGCTCACTTGTATATAATAAATATATGAAAATAATAGGAATTGAAACTTCGCATGATGATACATCAATAGCGGTAATTGAAAATGGAGAAGTTAAAGTAATGATTACTTACTCTCAAATCGAAGAACACGCCAAATTTGGTGGCGTAGTTCCAGAAATAGCATCAAGGGAACATGCAATGAATGTTGCAATTGTTCTTGAACAGATTAAAGAGAAAATAAATATTGATGATGTGGATCTTGTGGCCTATACAAAGGAACCTGGATTAATAGGAGCATTACATATGGGTTCTTTATTGGCACATGGTATTGCTTTTGCTCTTGAGGTTGAAATTAAACCAATAAATCATTTGACTGGGCACATATTTTCAAGTGCTATAAATCATGAAATATCTTACCCTGCAATCGCTCTAGTTGTCTCGGGTGGTCATTCACAAATAATGCTAGCTAATTCACCAACAGATATACAAATTGTTGGTCAAACTCAAGATGATGCTGTTGGGGAAACATATGACAAAGTTGCTCGTAAATTAGAATTAGGTTACCCCGGGGGGCCACATATAGATAAAATAGCAAAAGGATACACTCCCACACTGGAGTTTCCTATACCGATGAATGATAAGACTTTAAATCTTTCGTTTTCTGGCTTAAAATCTCATGTTATTAATTATATTCATAACAATAAACAAAAAGGTATTGAAATTGACAAAAAAGAAATTGCGGCAGCATTTCAAATTGCGGCTGTAACTTCTTTAATGAACAAAACTAAACTTGCTATTAAAAAATATAATCCTAAGTGTATTATTTTGGCTGGTGGAGTTTCTGCTAATTCCATGGTTAGAGAAAAATTTGTTGAATTACATGAAAATGCAATTATTCCAAACTTAAAATATGCAACAGATAATGGAGCGATGATAGCTAAAACTGCTGAAATACTATATTCCAAATAAGTAATGGTATAACCATTGCTTTTTTAATTAAGTGTTATCATTAATAATATGGATATAAAAATATTAATAATTCTTATTGTAATTATACTATTGACATTGGCAATACAAATTTTTGCTGCAATAATTGCTTATAAGATTTCACACCCAAAAATATATTCTCTAAAACAAATTGTTGAGGAGGATTCAAAAGGTGTTGAAAAATTGTTTGATCTAAAAAAATATATGAAAAAGGGTCCTTTAAAGAAAGAAAAAGTAGATTCATGCAAATATGAAATATGAGGTCTTGAGAAAAACAAAAAATATGTAATACTTGTGCACGGGGTTTCTAATAGAAAAGAGAGAATGCTTAAGTATGCAAAGATTTGAAATGACTTTGGTTATAATGCGGTTGTTTTTGATGGTAGAGGATATAATGAACATACCTCACTTGGTAATTCAACATTTGGGTATAAAGAGGCTGAATTGCTTAATGCAATAAAGGCGGATGTTGAAAATAAAAATGTTGTATTATCAATTGGTTTACATGGTGAATCAATGGGTGCAGCAACTGTATTTAATTGAGTAAAAAGATTTCAAAGAAATAAAAATGTTGATTTTATAGTTGTTGAATCAGGATATTTTAGTTTTTCAAAACCAGCAATAAAAGGGATGAGAAACAAAGGGATTCCAAAAATTATTGCCAAATTAATGTTATTTTTTGTAATTAGATGACTTATATTAATATCTGGTGCTAATCTATTGAGTGTCCGAGTCAAGAAGAAACATATGAAATATTTTAAGATGCCAATATTATTAATTAATACTAGAGCAGATTCAATTGTTCCTTTAAAGGAACATGAAAGAATAGTTAAGATGTTCGATGAAGAAAAAGTAAAATATAAAACTTTTGAAGTTGAAGATTCAAAACATGTAAGAATTTTAACAGACGAAAAAAATCAAAAAGAATGAATCAAAAATTTAGATGAATTCATAAAAGGAGTAAGAAATGAAAAGTAAATTATTTAAATTAACAAAAACACACATTTATATATTTGGTATTTTAGCAAATGTAATACCACTAATAGGGTTAGCAGTATTGGGTTGAGATAACTTTAGTAATCTTAATAAATTCCAACTGTGAGCTTGAATAGCCGGAGCTATTTATTATGTTTTTATGTGAACGGTAGCACTATCATTATGAAATAAATTAGATAATGCCAAAAAAGAGACAATAAAAAGTTTAGAAAAAATAGCAGAACTAGAAAAAAGAATAGAAAATTTAGAAAAATAATAATTTAAGGTGGTGAAATATGCCAGAAATGCCAGAAGTTAGAACTGTTACCAAAGATATGAATATTTTAGTTGAAGGTAAGACAATTTCAAGGGTGGAATTTCCAATTCCAAAGATTTTAAAAGATATTTCATGAGAAGATTTTGAAAAATCTATTGCAAACACTAAAATAGTGAAAGTAACTAATATTGGGAAATGGATAGTTTTTAAATTAACTAAGAGTAAAATAATACTATCCCATTTAAGAATGACTGGTTCTTATTATTATTTTGATAAAAAACCAAAAGAGTTGGTCAAACATACGTGTTCAATTTTCATTTTTGATGATGAAAGTGAATTGCATTATGTTGATCCAAGAAAATTTGGAACTATGCATCTAAGAGATGAAGAAACTTTTTTAGATAAAAAGCCATTACTCGATTTGGGTAAGGAACCCCAAAATACAAATGTTGATGACTTTTTAGAATCATTAAAAAGAACATCTAGAGCAATTAAAACAGTTATTTTAGATCAAAAGCATGTTTTGGGATTTGGGAATATCTACGTTGATGAAACATTGTGAGAAGCAAAAATTCATCCAGAAACTCCTGCAAAAAACATTAATAAAAAACAAGCGAAACTAATTTTAGAAATTGGTGCAAGAATAATGGATCATTCAACAAGATTGGGTGGATCTTCAATCCAAACATATGGATCAGTTAATGGTAAACCGGGAGAATATCAAAATTACTTGAAAGTTTTTGGAAAAGCAAAAAACCCTTGTCCGCGTTGTAAGGAAATATTACAAAAAACAAAAGTAAATGGTAGGGGTACTACAACATGCCCAAATTGTCAAAGAATATAAATTTGTTCAAAAAATAATGGAAACACTCTTTTCAAACAAGGGTGTTTTTCATATTAACTAATACAATAAGTTATTAAAACCTAAAGATAATACTGGATAATAAAAAAATAACATCAATGCATCCAATTAAAATGCAATGTTATTTTTTACTTATTAGTTTTTGAATTTCTTTGGAACTTTGCTAAATCTTTTTTAACTTTTATTCTTGTGAGTTTTTGAACTGTCTTATAGTATAAACCTGATTTAGATTTTTGAATATTAAATGCTTGATTGAATCATTTTTTAAAATCAAAAGCATCAAGTTGATTAATAATCTTTCCATCCTTTATTTCAAAAGTAGTTGATATACAATTGGTAACAGGATTTTTATCTTTACCAAAAAAGTATTCTAATTTAATTTCAGTTTTAACTATGTCGCCTTTTATTTCTTTAATTTCATAAGCACAATTTAAATTAGGATTTTTATTCCTGTTGAAAAGCATCGATCACATTGAAATTGTTTTATCTCAGTCAAGATTTCTAAAAGCTTCATCATTGAATGTAACTTCATGATGATATATTTTTTTTAGTGAATTGATATCTTTATTAATTCAAGAATCATAAAAAGATTCAATTATTTTTTTATTTTGCATATTTCTCCTAATTTGTACACTTAATATATATCTAAATGTATAGGAATATTATATCTAAATATTCCAGTCATTTATATAAAAGAAATAATGATTGGTAACATTATCTAAATTATCATAAAAACATAAAAAGCAATTATAAAAGTAATTTGATATTACGTAGTAACGCAAATAAGACTCATTTTTAGGATAAAAAAGAAGACTCGCTAAGTCTTGTGTCTTTTTTAAAATTATGTAGTGACATAAATATTTATGTCACTATTTAAACTATCAGTTATTTTGATGTTATATATTAGGTAAATTATTTATTGTCGTGCTTGTATTTCAATTCTTCTAAAATTTGTGTTACTGCTTTTAAATCATCAGAATCAGAATTTTCATTCAATTCATTGATTATCTTTATAAAATGAATTTTAAATGTTCTTTCAGCAAACTCATGTGCTAAAACAATATATTTTTTATAAAAAGATTCTTTTATTGATAAAAAAACTTTCTTTTTATTATCAATTTTTGTTATTTCCTTTTCTATTACACAGTTTTCGATTAAAGCATCAATGTTTCTAGAAACGTTTCCAGGATCCTTCTTTAAAAAGTCGGCAATACTTTTTTTAGTGACCTTTTCCTCAAAAATAATTGAGTTGATGATGTATAAATCATTTTTATGTAAAGAGGGTGCAAATTTCTGAAGTTTAGCTAAGAATTCACTTGCAAATGTCTCTTTCATTTTCAAACTTATATGGTCTAATTTCCACATAAAATGCGTATAACTCGGAATTTTATTATTGAAAAAATCTTTTTTCATGTTCTTACCCCTTTTGTTGGACTCAACTTTAAAATAAGTTTGGCCTCTATTTAATGATAATGTATTTTACAATAAAATATACATTTAAATATAAAAAACCAGGAAAATCCCAGTTTTATTGGTCAAATATTGATTTGGCGAGAGTAGTAGGAATCGAACCCACATCAACGGGTTTGGAATCCGTTGTTTTGCCATTAAACTATACTCCCATTAAAATAATTAGGCATTACTTTTAAAATATTATATTCAATTTATATAAAAATATAAAATTTACTTCCTACTTAATAATGCTATCCTATTTTTATTATTTATATCCTTGATTATTTTAAAATTATTTTTTCTAAAATAATCAACATTATCTTCTGAAATTTCAAAAATAATAATACCATCTTTATTTAAAAATTTAAAAACGTCTTTCATAATCAACTTATAAATATCATTACCATCTTTACCACCAAATAATGCCAAGTGTGGTTCATGATTAATTACAGAGTCTGATAATTTATTATCTTCTGGTATATAAGGGGGGTTAGAAACAATAACATCAAACTTTTTTTTGATGTTTTCAAATAAGTCGCTTTTTACTACTTCAATATCTAAATTATTTATTTTTGCATTTATTTTTGTTTGCTCAATTGCTTCATTAGATATATCAGAAGCTGTTATATTTGCATTTGTCATCTTTTTCAAAGCTAGAGCAATATAACCGCTTCCGGTACAAAGATCTAAAACATCCGATTTTTTATTAATATATTTTTTAGCTAAAAAAACTAATTCTTCTGTTTCATACCTTGGTATTAAAACATCTTTTTCAACATTTATTTTTAAATTAGTCATTTCGATATATCCAAGCACCTTATGTAATGGTTCACCATTTTCTATTCTGGCAAGTTCATCTTTTGATTCTTTTATTAGTTCATTCTTATTTCTTGTATAGAACTCATTTTTATATTTCATTTTTAAAAATTGATTATTCACATAATTATTATAAAGGATAAAAAATGTGTTTATTAACTATAATAAAAGTATTATGAAACAATATACAAATATATTTATTTCAACAACTGATACAGTAGTTGGAATTGGTGCTCCAATGAGCAAAGAAAATGAACAAAAATTATTCTCGATAAAAAACAGACCTAGCAATAAACCTTTATTGGTTATGGTTAGTTCTATTGAAGAGGCGCGTAAATTTGAAGGATGAAACAATAATGCTGAAAAATTGGCCCAAAAATATTGGCCAGGACAAGTAACAATAATAATAGGAGAAATCGGAATTAGGATTCCAAATAATAAACAACTAATTGAATTAATAAAAATTAAAGGTCCTATATATATGACTAGTGCTAATAAATCAGGGGACCCCACATTAGATCTAGAGGAAGCTAAAAAAACATTTCCTGAAATTAAAGAAGTTTATGATTTTGGGGTTGGTAGTAAAGTTGCTTCTACTATCGTAAGAGCAAGTGATTTTAAAATTTTTAGACAAGGATCAATTAAGATTGAGAAATAATGATATTATTATATAAATAGTATATTCAATATATTTAAATATAAGGCAGGTAAAAATGAAAATTTTAATGGCATCTGATCATGCGGGATTTAAGTTAAAAAAAGCGATTGAAGCACATCTTTTAAATAAAGGTTATGAAGTTCAAGATTTAGGTTGTGATTCACCTGAAAGAGCTAACTATGCTTCATATGGTCTTACACTTGGAGAAGCTATATCAAATGGTAAAGCACCTTTTGGTATTGCTGTATGTGGTTCTGGAATTGGTATATCAATTGCAGCTAATAGATTCAAGGGTGTTAGAGCAGCAAGGGTATTTGATGTAGAGGATGCCAAACTAACTAGACAACATAATGATTCTAATGTAATCGCTCTTGGAGAAAGATTACTAGATGAGAAAACAGCGATTGAAATGGTTGATGCATTCTTAAATGAAAAATTTGAAGGTGGAAGACACCAAAAAAGAGTTGAAACTCTTGATATGTGCTAATGCACATTTTTATATGCATTTTAAAAAAATAAAAAAAGTGTAATATATATATTTATTTTATGTATAATAACTATGGTGATTATAGCAACAGAGTGCACCTGAATCCTTTCCGAACTCAGAAGTTAAGCCTGTTAACGTCGACGATAGCCGTAAG
>NZ_PSZO01000019.1 GCF_004335975.1 Mycoplasma marinum | reverse complement strand
TATTAGAGTTCAAAGATGTTTGGATAATAAAACACCATACGAATATTCTCGCATGATGTCCAACACTTTGAGTGTGTCTTAATTTTTTATCCTAATATAGTAAGAGGGTAAACCTCTTTTTTCTTTATAATAAAAATATGAAATATAACCCTAAAGCATATTTTATTGATTTAGACGGTACTGCTTTTGATACAAGGCATGATGGAAAATTAATAATATCGGAAGAAAATAAAAAAGCGATTATAAAAACAAATAAGGAAACACCAGTTATTATTTCAACTGGTAGACACGTTAAGGATGCACTTCCTTTAATTCAAGAATTAGGATTGCAATATGCAGTTTGCCAAAATGGAGCACAAATTATTAAAAATAATGGAGAGATTATTGAAAAACATAATTTTGCTGCAGAAGATGCAGAAAAGGTATTATCAATTGCCATGAAAAATAAGTTAATGATTAAACCAAATGATGACGGTGTTTTCTTTGGTGCAAGATTCCCATTTGGAATAATAACAAGAAAAATTGGTTTTGCGACTCATCATAAATATGATTTTGTACATACTAAAGAATTTACAAAAATAGTTTTATCTGGCGCAACAAAGAGAAAAATTGCCAAGCTACAAGAACAATTAGAGAATTTATTTCCTAAGTTATCAATTGTTACTTCAGGGAATGGGTATACAATTGAGATTACTTCAGAAAAAGCGACTAAAGGTCAGGGTAATGTAGCAGTAGCTAAACTACTAAAAATTGATCCAAAAGAAACAGCTCACATTGGTGACTCAATGAATGATTCAACAACTAAAGGTAAGATGATTTTAGTTGCGATGGCAAATTCAAATCCTAAATTATTAAAAATAGCAGATTTCCATGGACCTCACCATAAGCCCGCTGGGCTTGCTAAGGTTCTTAATAAAGACGTAACTGAAAATATATAAAAACACCAAGATTAAAATATCAATGGTGTTTTTTTCTATATTCTTTTTGAAATGATTATTCTCCTAGATACAAAAATAATAAATAGTAATATTCACGCAACTATAACAACTATCCCAATTCAATTTTTGCACCCTAATGCAAGAAAAATAACATTTAGGGCAATAATACTAAAATATATGCCAACATTCCTTAAACGTGTCTTAAATAGGCAAAATAAAGCTCCAATTAATAGTAATATACCACTTGATATCCAATAATATGTGTGATAAGATTTAACATCTCTAAATTCTATTGAGTTAAAGTGCATTAAAATACCTGTAATTATTTGTATTAATGCAATAACCAATGAAATTAATAATAATTTTTTAAACATGAGTTTTACCAACCTTTTTATAATTAATATCCGCTACCTTCTTTTTAATTAGTTTTATTCCTTTTAATAAGAATCCGATAATCATTGGGCAAACAGAGACTCATTGCATATCTATAAAAATAGCTTTTGGTGCTAAATAAATTTTAACTAGTGAAGCCGTAAATGGAGAGAAAAAGAATAGTGTTGTTATAAAACCTACCAATATTAAGAATGTGTCAATATCTAAACGTTTTTTTGATTTAAAACTAAATATTATAGCAATGGCACCAGCACCAAAGACTAATCAATAAAAACCATACATAATTTCTGAGAGATAACTTATATATGATAATGAACCTAAAAATCCACTATCTACACCAAAGTTAAACCATGCATCCTTATCTTTTGATGTTACTCAAAGAATTATTGAAATTAAAAAAAGTATAAGGAAAGCAACTGGGATTCATCATTTTCGATATTTAAATAAAAACTCATCAATTTGAATTTCAATATTTTTATGTCTAATTCATAAAAGTATGAATCCAAGTATTATTGATAAAATCATTCCTATTGTAGAACCTATAGAACGTATATCATTGGTACCATTTTTTTGTAAACTAGCAATTCCACCGTGTAGTTTAATTGATTCGATGAAATAACTATGGATTGAAGCTGAAAGAATAAAACCAATAAAAACTATTGTAAATAAGATTAACAGAGTTGGCTTTGGTTTTTCTTTATAAATATAAATACCTATAAGCACTGACATATATGAGGTAAATATCCATAGGGCTGATCAATTAAAAATAAGAATTGAAATACCTGCAATACCCAACATAATAAAATTTCTTACTTTTGGAGTTTTTAAAGTCTCTCAAGATAGAAGTATCAATATAAGCGTTGTAGCTACAACGCCAATGGTTGGTGTTGAATCACCATTTTGTGAATAGGTCAATAATACAACCAATAAAGAAACAAAAGAAACACCTATGAAACCAAGAACTCTAATTTTTTTAAGAACAATTCTAAAGATAGAGCAAATTGTTGTTATTAGTATTGTTGCAACTAATATTGGTTGAAGGATTCATATTGCAAATACTCCATTAATACTTGTTACATATCAAATTGTAGAATTTCACATAAATCAAGAGTTATAAATTTTTTCTGATAATCAAGGATATTTATCTTGTGTTCCTCCATAATGCATTTGATGTATATCACCAGTTCATTTAAATGTAATTGGGCTTGAACCATTATGTTTAGAGACAAAAATTATTATAGGAATCGAAATTAGAAAAACTACACCCAAGGAAACACCCACTAACTTGGATCAATTGATTTTAAACTTCAACATATTTCTGTTTAACCAAAGAAAAATCAATATAGATAAATCTTTTAAACATTCGGCAACGACATACACAATCCCAATAGACGGCCCACTTAGTCTAAAAATAATTAGTGGAGCATAAGTGATAAACGTAACTAGTGCAAAAGTTATAAATCCTATTGGAATTGTTGCATAAGCATTCCTTGATAGGATAGAAAATTTATTTTGAATATATTTACCTAGTAGAAAAAATATAGACATAAAAACAGGTATTATTAAAAATATGCTTACCAAAGTTGAGTAAATAATTGGCTGATTATATATAAAATTTTGCGTATTAACGGGATTAGTCATAATTTTATTATAAATGATTAAATATTCTATGTATAATATATAAGCAATCTGGCACCATAGCCAAATGGCTAAGGCATGGGTCTGCAACACCCTGATTACCGGTTCGAATCCGGTTGGTGCCTCCAAAATGCGCCCGTAGCTCAATTGGATAGAGTGTCTGGTTACGGCCCAGAAGGTTAGGAGTTCGACTCTTCTCGGGCGCGCCATATCAATGAAAGTTGATCATAAAACTACTTTATTGCAGGTAGTTTTTTATTTTGTAAATTTAATTATTAATTAAAATATGTATTGGTTTGTATTTATAGGAATTTTTATTTTTAAATAATAAAATGAGCTCTTTAAAGGTGGAAAGATAAAGTAGACTTTTAACCTCTTGCTTCGGCCCAATATTATTTAATTATGATTTCTTCTAATTTAATTTGCTTTGTTTCAACACCACATTCTAAAAAGATTTTTTCAGCAACTTTAACTTCTAAAGAGTCTTTATATTTGTTGTCTTCAAAGACAACTTTTTTAATACCTGATTGTACTATCATTTTTGCACATTCATTACAAGGGAATAAAGAAACATAAATAGTTGCTCCATCTAAATTCTTAATAGAGTTTAGAATTGCATTAGATTCAGCATGAATTACATATTTATATTTATTATCTTCACCTTCTCTTGTTCATGGAAAGTTATCATTACCTTTAGGCATTCCATTATACCCAAGTCCAACTATTCTTTTTTTATCATTAACTATACAAGCCCCCACTTGTGTATTTGGATCTTTTGATCTTTTAGCTGCAAGTTTTGACATTGCTAAAAAGTATTCATCTCACTCTAATATATTGTTCATATAAATATTATATATTTGTTTTTAAACATTTTTTGTATTTTATTTTGGCTTTTATTGTTCAAAAAAGCTACATCAATATGGAGGTGGTTTAAAAATGAATATGATATTAATATGGTTCGCCATTAAATATAAAGGTGATTGAAATAAGATTTATAAAGCATTAGAAGATAAAGAAAAAGTATCTCTTAATGATTTAAGGAAAATGGAAGAAAGTCTGAAGGAAAGGTCAATTGAGGCTATAACTATTTTGGATTTAGAATATCCAAATCAGTTGAAGCGAGCATATAAGCCTCCCTTTGTTATTTTCTATCAAGGGAATAAAAAAATATTTAAAGACACATTTATTTGTACAAGTGGAAATAAATTAAATGACAAGATTAAGAATTGAATTAAAAAATCAAATAAGGAAGTATCAAAACACTTTTCATTTGTTTCTTCATTATATAAAGGTGTAGATGAAGTTGTAATAAAACACGCTCTTGATAATAAAGCAAATATATTATTGGTATCCTCAAGTGGATTAAATAAACCTTTCTTCGCTCATAAAGTAGAAGGTCAAGAAAATATATTGCTTATTTCTGAATATCCAAATGATGTTCATGTTACAAAAGAGAGATTGATAGCAAGAAATAGAATAGTAGCAGCTTTTGGAGAAAAACTTGTTCTTTATTCTTCTCAAAAAGATGGTGGTATTATGAACCTAGTTTCTAACTTCTTGAATCAAGGAAAGGAAATTTATTGTTTCCCAAGTGAAGGTGACGAGGATGATGGGAACTCTGAATTGATTAAACAAGGAGCGAATCTAATATTAAGAATAGAAGAATTAAAAAAATAAAAATATTACTCAAGCAGACTACCCATTTTAAACTATACAGTTAGCAATTTATTGATAATTACAAATTAATGTATTGTAAAGTTTTACGTGTTATTAAAAAGAGGTTGTTGTTAAATTATGAGGTATTTATTTTATTTACGATATATAAAAACACAAATTTGGGTTTGTGTTTTTTGAATTATTTAATAATTTTAAGTTGTTAAATTCTTGAGTTGCTTATTAAAACTTTCAAGCTTTTAATTCTTTTTAATTTTTCTATTACTGAACTTGAACCAGCTGTTCATCAATCATCGATGTGTCCATTATTAATAGTTCAAGTTATCATTGGTAAAGATACAACTTGTTCAAAGTAATCTAAAGTTCTTTTGTTGAGGAGTGTTTTAAATCAAGGATGAATATAATTGCAAATTGCTTTTATATCTTCAAGGTTTTCCTCTATTTCATATTTCTCAACAAAAAGAAAACCTAATTTGACATCTTTTGAAATACTTCTTAATATTTTTAGTGATTTTAAATTAAAAGAAGAAAGTATAATTTTGGCTTTTACTTTGTGGATAGCCATAATATCCAATACTTTTTGTTCTATTCCTTTATAGTGGTAAATATCAGTTTTAACTTCTATATTAATGCACTTAAATCTATTGCCATATTTTTCCAAGAACTCTCCTAATAATAGGATATTTTGCCTTGGCATTTTTTTATTGAATTTATGAGCAAAGTTTATATATTTAAGTTCTTCATAAGTCATGTCTTTTATGGAACCTTTTTTCTTAGAGGTTCTATCAATTGTTTCATCATGTATTATGACAATTTTATTATCCTTGGTTTGATGGACATCTAATTCAACACCATCAAAACCGAATATACTAGCGCATTCAAAAGCTAAATCAGTATTTTCCGGAGCAATCTCAGAATAACCCCTATGTCCTAATATTAATTTTGCCATCATTACCTCTTATCCAATGTTCTTCATCTATATTCTTTTTTACCTAATTTCTTAATTTCATGTCTATTAATTGCATAGGCACCCATTCCACAGAATATCCCAAAAAGAGTTATTCCTGTAGCTGTTAAGAATAATAATTGCAGTCCGTGTTGTGAATAACCTTTTGATCAATGTCCTGGACCTCCAGTGTGAAATGCTGCTACATTATGTTTTGCTCATGAGGAAGCCATTTGATAAAATCAAGCATCCGTTGAGAATGAAACAACAGATATTAATGCAATAATTGTTCCGTAAGTTTCTTTAGTATGAGGAATTTCATCAATAAGGATGTATCTACCAGCAACTAGGAATCAAGATATTATTCCTAATAATACAAATACAATTGAGAATAAAATTGTATAAAGTTTTTTATTTACTGTAGCAGAGTGTAAGTTATTGTTAATTCCTGGTGCTAATATTGCTATTAGTGAAATTAGCATACCAATTGTTAATAATATTAGCATCACAAGAGTTCAAGAACGTCTCTTTGATAATCATTTACCAAAAGGTCCAGAAACTAGTAACCTTAACCCATAGGACCTAAATCCAGCAAGAGCTGTAACTACAACTGCACTTGCTACTATTGCAAGATAACTTTTTAAGTAATATGCAAACACGGTTTCAAATACATACATACCCATTACAAAGAATGCTAACAACCAAACTCTAAATATTTTTGCTGGTTCTAGCGACTTAAAGTATTCTTTCTTAAATCTAAAGTTTTTCAAATTTGTTATTTTTTCACTAAATTTTCTACTTAGATGAGATTTTTCGAATGTTTCTTCAATAAAGAAATGAACTCCAATCCCTGAAACAAATAATGCAACAGCAATTATATAAACCAATGCATAGAAAAGATTGTTATTTCCTCTTGAAGCTAAACTTGTGGCAAATGTACCAATTAATGTAATAAATAATAATCCTATTAATCCATTATATGAACCTTCTAAGCCATATAGTGATGCCTGATCTTTTGGACCACCTTGTTGTGATAAAACTTTTCATAATGGTGATCATAAAAAAAGTGTTGTTGATATACCAAATCCTATAAAAATTATATATAGCAACGGTAATGATGCATTCGCTGGAAATAAACCTTGGGATGCAATTCCAAATAATATTGTAAATATACCAGACATAACAACTGATATGATAAGTAGTTTTTTACCGCTCATCTTATCAGCAATTATTCCGGACGGAATTTGAAAAATTAATACTGTATATCCCAATGAAGCGTTTAGTTGATCAAATTGATCTTGGGTAACATTTAAATATGTATATATGTGTGGTATAACATATTTCAAGTAATATGGTGCCGCCATAGAAAATATATCTACAGCTGCCAAAACAAAGACTGCAAGTATTATTTTCTTTGATAACCCATGAGTAAAATTCTTTTTAATTCAATTCATAATTCTCCTTATTTTTTTGGGCAATAATTTTAAGTGCCTTAATATTATTTAAACATAGTAAATTTGTAAAACCAAGAGATTTAAAATAATTTAATTTTTGTTAAAAAACATTAACATGCATTGTAATATTAAGCTGCATATTGGTAAAAAATAAATATAACATTTGATATTAAAAAGTGTAAATTAAGATAAAAAATTGAGGACCAAGTTTTCTATCTAAAGTGATTATGTTTTAGAGTTTCGCACTCTTGGTGTGATATAGTATTATTATGAATAATAAATTAGTAATAGTAGAATCACCAAACAAGATTAAATCAATAGAAAAATATTTAGGAGAAGAATATACAGTAATGGCATCTGTAGGACATATTGTCAAATTGCCTTCAGTGGGTTTATTTAGATTAGGTATTGATACCGAAAATTGAGAACCAAAATATAAAGTAGATCCTGGTAAAAAAACAATTGTTGCAGAAATGAAGAAAAAGGCAGAGAAGGCTGATATTGTCTATATTGCAACCGATCCCGATCGTGAAGGAGAAGCAATTGGAGATAACTTAGTTGAATACCTTGGAGTAAAAGAAAAATATAAAAGAATTCGTTTTAATGAGATTACAAAAGACGCTGTTAATAAAGCTATCAATAAACCATCAATTATTGATGCTGACTTAGTTGATTCTCAAAAAACAAGGAAAATGCTAGACCGTATTATTGGTTATAGACTTTCAACATTAATGGCTCAAAAAATGTCTAATTACCCTACTAGACCAACTGCTGGTAGAGTTCAATCAATCGCCCTTAAATTAATTGTTGAAAGAGAAGCATTAATTGATGCTTTTGTTCCAGTTCATTACTTTAATATAGAAGCCAAGATTAATGAAGAGGTTTCTGCTAAATATTACAATCCAGTTTCAAAAGAAACAAATAAAGAATGAATTATGCCAGAACAAATCGATGAAGTATTTGGAGCTCTTAATGGCCCACTTACAGTTGATAAAGTTAAAATTACAAAAAGAAAAGATCCTAAACGTACACCTTTCAAACAAGCTGTACTTTATAAGAGTGCTGAATCTTCAACAGGACTTTCTTCTAGACAAATTCAATCTGCTGCTCAAAAATTATACGAAGGTTTTGGAGATGGGGGACTTATCTCATATCCACGTACTGATTCAACAAGAATGTCAGACACATTTGTTAAACAAGCTAAACAATATATTGCTGATACATTTGGTAAAGAATACGTTGCTACTGATATTAAGGGTGTTGCTGGAGATCAAGATGCCCATGAAGCTATCCGTCCAACTAACTTAGAATTAACTCCTGAAAAAGCAAAGGGTATATTTACTCTTAAACCTGCTGAATTTAAGGTTTATCAAGTTATTTATAATAGAACTATGCAAGCATTGATGGTTCAACCAGAAAGAGAAATCTTAAGATATGAATTAGTTAATGGTGATCATAGATTTAAAATGTCTGCATCAAAAGTTATATTTGATGGTTACTTTAAAGTTACTGGTTACAAAAATGATAATGAATTACCAGTTTATAAAGAAGGTGAAGTTGTTAATGTTGCTGAATATATAAAAGAAGCAAAAGCAACTCAACCACCTGCAAGATATAATGAAGGTTCTATTATTGAAAAAATGGATGAAATTGGTGTTGGTAGACCATCAACATTCGCTGCAACTGTTAATAAAATAAAAGAACGTGAATATGTTGAGAAGGAAGGAAGAGCACTTAAACCAACTGATTTTGGTAAAGTTGTTAATGGAAAATTAACTTCTCACTTCAAAGGTATTATTAATGAAGACTATACAGCTAAAGTAGAAAAAGAATTAGATTTTATTGCAGAAGGGCAAACAAAATATAAAATTGTTATGCAAGATTTTTGAGATAAATTTAATGAGCAAATAGAATTAGCACAAGATAATATGGAACATACAAAACTTATCCCTATTTCTGCAAGTGAAGAACCTTGTCCTGATGATGGTGGACAATTAATCTTTAAGCGTTCAAGAAAAGGTGATAAATTTATCGCCTGTGCTAACTGACCAAATTGTACTTATACTGCATCTGATCCTAATAAGAAAAAATGAACAGGTAAAAGAAATTGAACTAAAAAGAAATAGTTCTTTTTTTATGTCAAAATTTAATAAAAGTATAAACATTGATATTTTTTTAGCAAACTATTTTTAATTTTTTCTACTTTTAACTATAATTAACAAAGTTAAATAAAGGGGTATTCATGAAACTAAAAGGAAAAATTTTATCTTTAGGTACAATCGCAACCATAACAACTCCAATAGTAATTGCAGTTTCGTGTGGAAGTTCAAATGATATAAATTGAAATATTAACAAAGAAATTAATGGTAAGACTAAAAATATTTCTATAGTTAAAGAAGACTTGCTTGATCTTTATGGTTCTGATGGCCATGGAACATATAAATTACCGCTTTCAAATAAAGTGGAAGGACTTTTAAAAGAAGCAAAAGCTACAAAAAAAGTTGAAGTGCTTTATTTTAAAGATGGACCAAAAGCTAAATGAATTGATACAACAAATAATGCACCTACTAATTTATCAAATTATGATCAAATTAGAGTTTCGATAAAATTAAACAATCCTGGTTATTTAGTAAATGGAAAGGATAGTTTTCAATTAGAAACTTCTCAAATTGGTTTAAATTCTGGATCAAAGTATAAATTTAAAAAAAATTGATTTAAACCTTCAACACAAAAACCTGCAAATGCATTAATTGATAATGGTGTTGTTAGTTCTGAAAAAAATAAAGTTGTTATTAATTTGGATGAAGCTGACTCAAATATAAAGATTAATGATTTAGTGATGGCGATTGCAATCAAACTCGGTTATTTATTCTCAGAGACAAAGTTAATTAAAAGTTTCAGTGAAAAAGATGCCAAAGATAGAACAGTTGTTATGCACTTACAAGATATTTACGATTCTCTAGTTAATGCTCAATCATTAGCAATAGATACAATTGATGTTAGGTATAAGGGTGAAAATTCATTACTTGACTTAACTAATGTATTAGGTGGCATTGCAAAAGGTGAAAGTTTTATTAAAGATTTTCAAACAGCTGAATTAGAGAATGGATCTGATCTTACTGCTGATTTCATAAATGCTCCAAAAACACCTGAATTTCTAAGAGATTATGGTGTAATTGCAACGCCGATAACTATTCCTCTACTTTCTTTGATATCTGGTATGAAATCAAATAAAGAGGCGTTAAAATTCTTTCCGGAACTTGCTATTAATTACGGTAGAGTTTTTAAGGATTTTGCAAATATGAAAATAGTTCATGAATGATCAAAAGATAATCTTATAAGAGGGAGAGAGATAGAGTCTATTCCGCAAATATTTATGGCGACACTTTTTAGAAATAAATAAATACATATTAGTCCTTTTGGGACTTTTCTTTTATAATGTTTTTATGACTTTTAAAGAAAAAACAAAGAAACACATTAATAACGAAGAACTTTTTACAAAACTTTGTAAATATGTAGATATGATTGAGGAAACAAATAAATACATGAATCTTACAGGATTTACAGGAGATAAACTTTGAGAAGAAGGTATATATGAATCAATTACCGCTTTAGAAACTGGAATTAATAACCCTAATGGGAAATTAATGCTCGATATAGGTGCTGGAGCAGGATTCCCCTCAATTCCTTATTTAATTGTTCACCCTGAACTTAATGTTGTTATATATGAGCCAAGTAAAAAGAGAACTGATTTCTTAGCTGAAGTATCTAAAATACTTGGTTTAAATGTAGAAATACAAAGAATCAGAGTTGAAGATTCAAAAGAAAGAGAGAGATTTGACATAGTTACTGCAAGAGCAGTTGTTAAATTTAAGCATTTACTAGAGGCTTCACATCATGTTGCTAAAATGAATGGTGAATTTGTCTTTGTAAAGGGTCCAAAAGCACACATTGAAATTGAAGAAGCGATTCAAACATCGAAAAAATTTGGTGTTTGGGCAAAAAGAATAGATATTTCAACAGAAGAGAAGTCAAATAATTTAATTTATTATAGAAAAGAAAAGGAAACTCCTGCAAAATATCCAAGAGCTTGATCTGTAATAACTAAAAAAAGATAATAATATATAAAATTTAGAAATGCGAGGTGAAAATGAAATTAAATAAAAGTAACTCAAGAATACTTTATAAAAAGCTTAGATATCTTCTTAAATCTTTATTTATAGATATAGAACTTATAAAATTTCTTTCACATAAGCAACTTTATAAATTTTTATATAGAACCACAAAATTTGATGAAAGGTTTAATTTTTCAAAAAAAGAATTAAAAATTCTTGTAGACCAAATAATTGATTTTAACTTTGAAGATCGCAAAGCAAAAGAAACGTCTTTAATTCAAGAATTTGTCTCTTATATAATTAAAATAATTAAAACTAAAGTTCAAAAATTAAAGTTAAAACCAATTGAAAAACCATTTGTTTCATTCTTTATCGATGAACACCCAATGACTTTAGAATAAAATAAAATACAAACTTAATCAAGTTAAATATAGCCATACAAAAAACAAAAAACATACAACTATATTTTCTCGATTATTTTAATTATTAACAAAGGAAAACAAAATGAAATTAACTAAAAAACAAATATCTTTAGGAGCATTAGCAGCAGTTGCCGTGATTGCAGTTCCAGTTGCAACAGTTGCATCATGTGGTAAAGACTCAAAATCAAATTCAACAGGAACAGACACTGGTTCAACAGGAACAGACACTGGTTCAACAGGAACAGACACTGGTTCAACAGGAACAGACACTGGTTCAACAGGAACAAATACACCCGTAGTTGATACTGCTTCTCATAAAACAATTGATTTAAATAATATAACAACAACAAAAATGCTATTTGACAAACTAGGTTCAACAATTAATAATACAATGCCTACAACAGCATTTGAACTGTCTGCTTTAAATCCTTCGGATTCTTCAATGCCTAAGCAAACATTTGATAATATAAACAAATATATGAATGGCATTGATACTAAAATCAATACAATTACATTTAAGTTAAATGACAAAACATTCGATTGAGATTTAACAAAACTAACTAAAACAATCGAAGAAGTTAAAACTGAAATGAAACTTGGATTTTCAAATTTAAATAGTTTTAACTTTCCCGCTTTAATTAGTGCAGATAATCCAGCGATGGCAGTTTATGTTGCTAAACAAGCAACAGAAGGTAGTGTTAAAGGGATGTTAGTGGGTATGAAATTAATGGGATTTACACTTCTACCAGGAAAAGCCTTTGAAGCATATACTCAAATGCTTAGAGAATATAATGCATTATCAAAAGAGTTTATCGCAACTGATATATATAAAGAATGAATTAAAGGTAAGAATTTTATATTGCCAATTGGTGATTTATTAGCTTCTAAAATAAAAACAGAAACAATAGAACCAGGTAAAAAATACGATGATAAAAATGATAAAGCTGCATCGGCTGGTGCAAGTGGATTTACATCAACTGAGTTTGCAAAGAATGAAAATAGTAATTTTGCCGCTCAATGAGTATTTACAATTATGGATCTATATTAATTATCTATAATTTTATATAAGCCCACGAGGGCTTATTTTTATTTTAAACATACAGTTTTATTCTCGGTTTTAGACATTAAATATATATTTAATGTAAAATATTACTATGTTAATAAACACAAAAGATAAAAAAATATTATATAAAAAGCTAAGAAGGTTATTAGCTGGTATCTTTATTGATATTGAATTAGTAAAGTTTTTATCATCAAGAAAACTTTATAAGTTGATGTGAAAAATGATGAAAAACAATGAGAAATTTTGTTTTTCTAAACAAGAAGTCAAAATATTAGCTAAAACAATAACTGAATTTAATTTTGATAATTTTAAATATTCACAAGCGACATTAATCGCTGATTTTGTTGCGTTTATTATAATTGATAAAACTGAAGAAAAAAATGAGTATGCAGAAGATAAAATGAAAGAATATGTAATTAGATTTTATGCACAACACCCTTTAACGCTTGAGTAGTTTAAACCCTTGTATGTAGTAATAAATAAAAAACAAGGAGGTTTTTCATATGTGAAAAAATCATAAAAAAGAAGAATCAAAAGATAATAAAAAAGAAATTAAAATAGAAAAGAAAACTAAAAAGAAGGCTGCTCTTGAGAGAATGACACGAGCCGAACGTTTAAAAGTTAGAATAATGAAACGTGAAATCAAAGAATACACTCAAGAAGTTAAAGTCAATGGGCGTAGACTAAAATCCGAGGAAAGACATCAAGAAATTCAAGATAAAAAAGATATTAAATTTATTAATAAAGAAAACAGAAGACCAAAAGGGACAAGAAGTCTTAAAAATATTCAAGGTAATATTATTGATCTTTCTTACATAAAAAAAGTTTATACAACAAAGACTTTAAAATTTATTGCTTTACAATCAACATCTCTTTCAATTAAAAAGGGAGATTTTGTTGTTATACTTGGACCTTCTGGATCGGGTAAAACAACGCTTCTAAACATTCTTTCTGGTTTAGATAGACCAACTTCTGGTGATGTAGTTGTTGCAGATAGAAACTTATCAGCCATGACAGATTTAGAATTAACAAAATTTAGGAGAGATCATGTTGGATTTGTTTTTCAATCTTACAACCTTTTACCCTCATTGAATGTTAGTGATAATGTAGACGTTGGTAGAGCTTTGCAAAAAAACCCTCACAAGAGAAAAGATATCATTGATCTCTTAGACCAACTGGATATGGGACCACAATCAAAGAAAAGAACATATGAACTTTCTGGTGGACAACAACAAAGAGTTTCAATTGCAAGAGCATTAGCGAAACAACCAGATATTCTTATTGGTGATGAACCAACAGGGGCTCTTGATACTCACACATCCTTAAAAGTATTCCAATTATTCCAGGAAATTAATGAAAAAAATAAAACAACAGTTATTGTGGTTACTCACAACCCTAACGTTGCACAACTTGCAAATAAAGTTATTTACGTTAAGGATGGTAAAGTTCAAAAAGTTACTGAACAAAAACCTATAAATGCAACAACTTTAAAGGAGATTTAATATGAGAAAACTTTTTAAGAACTCATTTAAATCATTTTTGAGTTCAAAATTAGCAATGATATTATTGTCACTAACGATATTTTTATCGATAGCTGTTTTCACTATGCTTTCTTCAACATCGTGGGCATTTGACGCTTCATACAATCAGGTTGTTAAAAATGGTCAATTACATGATTTTACAATTAATGAAAAGTACACTATTCAAGGCCAAAGTGGTATTGGATTAAAAGTAACGGAAAACGGTGAATCATATTACCAACTTACAGATGGGAATCCTAATAATAAAAGAAAAGGTTATGAAACTTTGAACAATGATTTTAGGGATTTATTTAAAGTCACTAGAACCGATGTCAAGACAAAAACTTCTACAGTAATAAAACCAGCTTTTAAAATTAATTTTTTAGATAGTGAAAAATTTGGGATAGATCCTACAACTAAAAATATTAAAACAATGAAAAATGGTTTTGAAATGAACATCAGTAGTGGTGACTCTGTGCTTGGAGTTAAAACTCAAACTTACATGCCTAAAATAATAACTATTAATAACAAAATACAAGCAAACACTGTTATCAATAAGTTTGAAATTAATGGTTTTGAATATGAAATCACCCCATTAAAATCATATTCAGATATAGAATCTACACTTATTAATAAGGTGGTTATTCCTGAAAAATTAGTTTCCCCTAAAACACCAGTTAATATTAGTTGGAATATAGATTGAAATAAGATGTCTGCCGATTATAGAAATATGTTGAAAATATCAACAGATCAAACTAAAAACGAAAACTTAGTTAGAAATATAATTCAGGCATATGGAATAGATGATGTAAACATAATTTGAGGGGATATTGGAACTAAAAATTTTGATATTACAAAATTAGATCTAATTGAACAAAAAGATGTTAAAAAAATAACTAATTCAGCAGAAACAGCGATTGATGAATATATTGCTAAATCAAGAACAAATTTCTTTGTAAATGAGACTAGAAAAAAATATGGTCAATATATTGCTAAGGATGGAATTAAAAATATTGAGTCTATTTACATTAACTCTGGGAAACAACAATTTAAGATTGTAGATACTAAAGATAATAAAGAAACTGTTGATAAATTGGTTCTTTTTAAAGGTAATGCTCCAGAAAATAGTTTAGACACTAAAGACATGATAGATAAGTTTAAAATCTTTTTAAAACAAAAATTTCCAAAATTCAAGGATGAGCAAATTCAAAGTAGTAAGGAATATAAAGTTGTCTTTGATAATAATTTAGGTGGATCTGCATCATTTATTGATCCAAGTTCATTTCAAGCTGTCATAACTGATGGTTATGCAAAAGAACATAATATTGAACCAATATCTAAAAGTAAATTACAAGAATTTAATAAAGAAGTTTTAAAATATGGAATTGATGTTCCGAAAATAGATGCTCTATTTAAGGATAAAAGATTCTCTAAGTATGTGCAATATATAGATAGCACTCCATATATAATTACCGGTATCGGTACTACACCCGATTTCTCATTCCCGATTATTAATCAACAAAACCCACTTCCAAATTCAAAAACTCAGGCAATATTATTTACTAATGATCATGGATATAAAAGAATTGAAGATGCCTTTAGAGGTAACCAAAAAGAAAATTATTTAGCATATAGATTTAAAGATGGAATTACTGATAAGCAAAAAAAGATGGTCCTTGCTGGTATAACTCAAATAACTAGAGAACCAAGTATGATGTCATGACCTAATAATGTAAACCCAGTTTCCACTACGTTTGATACAAATGAAAAAATAATACTTGCTCCACAACGTATTGCCTTTCTAGATAAGTTGAAACGTTCAATTACAACAATCACTTTCTTAACAACATCTTTATTAGCGGTTCTAACGGCCTTTATTATTTTAATGGTTATCAAGAAACAAATTTCAGCTAAAAGAAAAACTTTAGGTACTCTTTTAGCTAATGGTTATACAAAAAATCAAATAGCATGGTCTATGACAACAATTGCCTTAATAATAATTATTGTTCCTTCCATGTTGGGTTATATTGTAGGTCACTTCATGCAATCTGTATTCATCAATATGTTTACTAATTATTGAACATTGCCTATTTATAATGATTCATTCTCTTTAGTGACGCTTTTCCTAGTTATGGCACTACCTTGCGTAATAGTTGTTATATTTGCATATGTTGCCTCGAGAATATCTCTTAAAGATAACTTAATAGAAATTTTAAATTCATCACAGTCTAAGTCAGCTGGTTGGTTGACAAGTAAGGCACTTAAACCATTTGGTTGATTAGGAGTAAAGTCTAAAATAACTATTTCACTATTTACATCCAACATGTCTAAAATGGCTCTTGTATTCATAACAACTGCTATAACGATGGTTGCTGGAGGAGTAGCATTTTCTATTATGGGAAGATTTAATTATGCTCTTAATACTTCAAAAAGTAAAGTTAACTATACATTCAAAGTGGATATGGCTTCTCCAACCTATGAAGGTGGTTTATTAAGTAGAGTTAATCCTGACGAATTTGGAATGAAGGAAGGTGAAACATGAGGAAAGGTTTCTGATCCTCAAGAAATATTCAAAGAGGGTTTACGTCATGATTTTGCAAAGAATAAGAGTTATTTTCACATTCCAGGGAAAAATGATAATAATGAAAGATGAGAATTAAACTATTTAAAAAATAGGATGCAATTTAAATCAATGTTAAATTTCAATGTTTTAGGTGGTGTTAATCCTTGAAAAACAGCACTAAGTTTAATGCCTGAAAATCAAAGAAATATTGCCAATAAACAAGAAAAGAAATTTATTAAAACCTTAATTGAGTGATCGAATACTCCAGAAGGTCAAAAAGCATTAAAGGGTGATTTGGTAAAAATAAATAATTTCACCATAGCCGCAAGACAAAATGATTATGAATTTAATGAAACACAAATAAATTCAAATAATATGAATGCATATAAAAGATTTATTTTTGAAGGTTTAAAAGAACAAATCAGAAGATATGATACAAAATTACCATATGCCTTTCCATACTTTATTTCATACAATAATGTAACAACTGATAATGATGATGAACTTTATACTCATATTGATATTGATTATGAAGGTAAGAATCTACTGGGTCAAAAAGAAACTATAAATACAACCATCACAGGTATAAATCCTGATACTAAAATGATAAAATTTGATGATGGATTATTAGATAGATTTAAACAATTTAAATATGATGTAACAAGAGATAATGAACAAGTTGTTCCAATAATTATTAATACATACTTTGAAGAAACATATGGAGTATCAGAGGGTGATGTTATTGACTTCACAATTAAAAATAGAGCAGATAGAAAACATACAACTCAGACAGCTACTGGTAAAGGTATAGTTATTGGAATTCAAGAATCATATGATGGTCCAAAACTATATACAACACAATCAATAGCTAATTCAAAATTAGGATGAGTTGATCCAATTTCTAATAAAAAAGCATTTAATGGTGTTTATACTAAATCTGAAGATCCAATGATCTTTAAGAATATTTCGCTTTATTCAATTTCTGGATTTTATCCTGGTACTGATACGATTGATAAAAATGCAAATGTAGAATTAACACAAAACATTTCAAATAGAGTATCACAAGGATATAAAAATCAAAGAGTTGCTAATTTAGCATCATACAGAAATATTTATGGTAACTCTCCATACATATCAACATTTTCTTCTGCTAACTGAGCAGCAATGTCAAACTATGCATTTACTAATACACTTGACTTATCAGGTAAATTAATTTGAATGGTCGAAGGTATAGCAATATTCATCGCAATATTATTTGTTGCAATAATTGCTTCAATGATTATTTCTGATAATAAGAAATTTATTTCAACGATGAAAGTTCTTGGTTATAGGAATAGGGAAATTAGAAAAATGTTTTTCCGTTCACTAATGCCAGCAATTATCTTGGGATTGATTGTTGCCATACCCATCACGATAGTTGTTCTATTGATGATGAAAGCTATTATCATTTCATTTGGTGCTATTTTGGTTCCTGTTGGAATGATGGGTTGAGAGTTAATACTAACTTTCTTCTTAATTACATTTGCATTTTCAATAATTTACTACTTTGCAATGCGTAAACTAGGTAATGAGGAAATGCTTGAAGCATTCAAAGAATAGGGTAATCCCTATTTTTTTTGAAATTTATGCAACTTTGACATTCTTTGAATGTATAAAGTAGTAAAATTAAATTATATGAAAAATAAAAAAGAAAATAATAAGCCTAACCCCGCTAAAAATAAAGAGATTCAAAACGGTTACGAAGAAACGGAGTTAGTTGAAATTGTTTCTTCTTTTTCACAAGCAACTGGTATTCAATTAGGTAAAGAATTGAGCAAGTGAGTTGCCATTGGTTCATTTATGGGAGCTTCAGATGCTATACCTGGATATTGTGGTGCTACTTCTCTTGCTCTTCTTGGTGTTTTTAAACGTCTAGTACTTTTAACTAAATCCATTTTTATTCCCGAAGCTGGTCTAACAAGAATGAAAGCATTTATTTTTATGCTTCCATTTGCAATCGGATGAATAATTGGTGTATATGGAATTGCTAAAGGTACAGAATTTTTAGCTGATAGAAGAAACTTAGGGTTGGAATTACTATTCTTTTTCTCTACTTTTGTATTATGTTCAATCCCTATGTTTATTAAGGGGGAAAAACCGGAAATTGGTTTAAGACCTAAAAAAAGAAAACACTTATGAGTTAGATATATTAGGATAAAAAATTAAGACACACTCAAAGTGTTGGACATCATGCGAGAATATTCGTATGGTGTTTTATTATCCAAACATCTTTGAACTCTAAT
>NZ_PSZO01000018.1 GCF_004335975.1 Mycoplasma marinum | reverse complement strand
TTGTTTTAATGCCCACAATTTATCTTTAAATTTATAATGTTTCATAAAAGACACCACCCTTTCCGAGTTGTGTCTTAAATTTTTATCCTAATATAGCTTGCTTTTAGCAAGTGTTTTTTTATTAATTATTCTCATTAATATTAACTTTATAGTAAACTATATATATGAAAAATAAAATAATCAAAGCACTACAGGACTCATTAAAATTATTGGGGACAGATGCAAAAATACAACTAACACCATCAAAAGATCATGGAGACTTTTCAACTAATGTTGCGATGAAACTTGCAAAGGAACTTAAAGATTCACCTATAAATATTGCAAAAAAAATAATAGAAGGAATTAATAAAGAAGAAAACTTAATAGATAAAGTTGAAATTGCCGGTCCAGGTTTCATTAATTTTTTCATGAAGCAAGATGCCTTAAATACGATCATAACTGATATTTTAACAGCTAAAGATAACTATGGTATGGGAACAGAAAATGAATACGTTAATGTTGAATACGTTTCTGCAAATCCAACGGGTTATTTACACTTAGGACATGCTCGTGGAGCCGTTGTTGGTTCAATACTTGTAAATGTTTTAAGGTTTGCAGGTAATAAAGTAGATGCTGAATACTACGTGAATGATGCAGGTGCTCAAATAGATATTCTTGGAGAAGCTGCATGAACAAGATATCAACAAGAATACAACATTGATGTTCAAATGCCAGAAAATACTTATAGAGGACAAGATGTTGTTTGAGTTGCACAAGAGCTAAAAGAAATTTTTGGAGATAAATATGTAAATGTTGCATATGAAGAATGTAAAGATATTTTTAAACAGGAATCTAAAAAACTACTATTAGAACAAATTGAAATTGATCTTAATAAATTAGGTGTAAATATGGATTTCTATTCATCAGAACAAAAAATGTATGATGAAGGAAGAATAATAAAAGCGCTTGATAAACTTGAAGATAAATTCGAAGAAGATGGTGCGACATGATTAAGAACTACTAAATATGGAGATGACAAGGATCGTGTTCTTATTAAATCTGATGGTTCATATACATATCTTTCTCCAGATATTGCTTATCATGACGTTAAACTATCAAGAGGATATGATTACATAATTAATATATTTGGTGCTGATCATATTGGCTATATTAAGCGTATGGAAGTTGCTTTATTACAACTTGGATACCCAGACGGAATTCTAAAAGATACTTTAATAATTCAACTTGTAAGACTAATTCAAGATGGAAAAGAATTAAAGATGTCTAAACGTATGGGTACATCATTTACAATTAGAGAATTGATTGATCTAGCCGGTAAAGATGCAACAAGATTCTTTATGGCAAACCGTTCATGTGATTCTAAATTTGACTTTAATGTTAATCTCGCAAAACAAAAAACATCTGAAAATCCAGTGTTTTATATTCAATATGCCCATGCAAGAGCAAATCAAATTTTAGACAAAACTAATTTTAATATTGATACTTCAAAACTTTACACAATTGGAGCTGAAAAACTAATGAGTGAACTTAAGAAATTCCCAGAGTTGGTTTCTACGATTTCAAGAACAAGAAAAATACACTTGCTGCCCCAATACTTAATTGATTTAGCAAAAGCATTCCACTCATACTACAACTCAAATAAAATAGTTGGTTCAGAAAATGAACAAGCAATGCTGCCAGTGGTCGTAGCTGCTAAACAAGTACTTAAAAATGGATTAACATTATTAGGTATTTCAGCACCAAACCAAATGTAAATTTACTAATATAACAAAGTATTTACACAAAATAAAAGAAAATAAGTTATCATTTAATAGATAAAAAATATAGTTGAAAGGACGTAACATTATGACAAAAACAATGTTAGACATCGCATATGAATCTCTACAAGATGTAGAAAAACAAACACTAAAACAGCTTTATGCAATAGTTGCTAAAGAATTAAAACCAAGATGAAAAGAAGAACAATCACACCTATCAGTACCTGAAATTGAAAAGAGCAAACTTGGTGAACTATATAAACTTCTTACAGTTGATGGAAGATTCTTAAGAACAAAAGAAGGGTCTTGAACTCTTGTTGAAAAATTTACTTTTGAAGAAAGAAAAACTCTTAAACTGGCTTCAAAGGAAACAATAGAATAATGAATTATGTGCTGTATAAGCACTTTTTTTATGCCCTTTTAGCTTTTCCACTAGGCATTATAAAAAAAGAGTGTATAATTTTTTTGCAATTAAAAAGAATAATTAGCAAATAAAATAATTATCAACAAGGAGACAAAATGTCAAGATTAGTAAATATGGCAGAAATGACAAGAAAAGCTTACGAAGGTAAATATGCTGTTCCACACATCAACATAAACAACCTAGAGTGAACAAAAGCTGTTCTTACTGCTGCTCAAGAATTAAACTCACCAATTATCTTAGGTACATCAGAAGGTGCCGTTAAGTATATGGGAGGAATGAATACTATTGTAGGTATGGTTAATGGATTAGTTGAAGATATGGATATTACAGTTCCTGTAACTCTTCACTTAGACCACGGTTCATTTGAAGGTGCTAAAAAAGCTATCGAAGCTGGATATACATCAATTATGTATGATGGATCACATTCACCATTCGAAGAAAACTACGCTAACTCAAAAGAACTTATTGCTTTAGCAAAAGCTAAAGGAATGTCAATGGAAGCTGAAGTTGGTACTTTAGCGGGAGAAGAAGATGGAATTATTGGTGAAGGAGATAAAGCCGATCCTAAAGAAGCTTCAAAAATGGCTGCATTAGGAATTAATGTTCTAGCAGCTGGTATTGGTAACATTCACGGTCCTTATCCAGCAGCATGAAAATCATTAGATTTTGCAGTTCTAAAAGAAATTTCAGCAGCAGCTGGAATGGGAATTGTTTTACATGGTGGTTCAGGAATTCCTGCAGACCAAATATCAAAAGCAATTTCATTAGGTGTTGCAAAAATTAATGTTAATACAGAACTACAATTAGTTAACGCTAAAGCTACAGCAGAATATGTTAGAGCTGGTGGAGCAGAAGATATGGCAAACAAAGGATTCGATCCACGTAAATTACTAAAACCAGGATTCGAAGCTATGGTTGAAATGTCAAAAGCTAAAATCAAAGAGTTTGGTTCAGCAAATAAAGCTTAATTAGAATAATTATTAAACTTATTAAATTAATAAAACTAGGTAATCCCTAGTTTTAGTTTTTTTTATTGTTATTTACATTTTTTATATATAATTAATGCATAAAATTAATAAGGAGATAGTATGCAAGTAAATAGAACAAGAAGATTTTTTGCCGTTATTGTTAATTCAATCGCAGCAATTACAATTATTGGTTTAATCGTAAACTTAGTTATGATTTTCACATCATCAAAAACAATTGGGGGAATTGTATTAGGATATAAATATAAATTCTCAACACCAGGTATTGGACAATTCCTTTACTGAATTATGCTAATGGTTATGGGATTCTTATACGGACTAACATTTGGTATTCTTTGAATAGTTGATGTAGTTATGATGGATAAAAATAACGGAACATTTGCTGAAAAAATTGTAGGCGTTAAAAAAATTAATAAATAATTATTTTGGAGGTAATACCTCCTTTTTTATTTTTATGTATTTTTTTTATAACAATTAATTCATTCATTATCGAATACATAAATGTATAATAAGAAAGGAACTATTTTACCTCCGTTAATTAAACTAACAAAAAGGGGTATAAATAATGAAAGTATTTGACTATGAAGATGTGCAACTTTTACCAAAAAGATGTATCGTAAAATCAAGGAGTGAATGTGATACTACGGTAATACTTGGTAAGCATAAATTCAAACTTCCAATCGTGCCAGCAAACATGATTACAATAATAAATGAGGAACTTGCTATCGAATTTGCACTTAAAGGATATTTCTATGTTATGCATAGATTTGATTTTGATAATATTGCATTTGTTAAAAAAATGAAGGATAAAAAATTAATTTCTTCAATTTCTGTTGGTGTTCAAGAAAGTCATTTCAAAGAAATTGAAACTTTATCAAAAAATAATACAATTCCAGAATATATAACAATAGATATTGCTCATGGACATGCGAAGTCAGTAAAATTAATGATTAGACACATTAGAAAACATATGGGCGATAAAACATTTGTTATTGCAGGAAATGTTGCAACACCAGAAGCTGTCACAGATCTTGAAAGATGAGGAGCTGATGCAACTAAAGTTGGTGTAGGACCTGGAAAAGTATGTATTACAAAACTTAAAACTGGGTTTGGTACTGCTGGTTGACAATTATCAGCTGTCAATATGTGTTCAAAAGCTGCAACAAAACCAATAATAGCAGATGGTGGGGTTAGACATAATGGAGACCTTGCTAAGTCAATTAGATTTGGTGCAACAATGTCAATGGCCGGTTCAATTCTTTCTGGTCATATTGAATCTCCAGGAAAAACCGTTGTAGTTGATGGGAAAGAATATAAAGAATACTTTGGTTCAGCCTCTGAATTTAATAAAGGTGAAAAGAAACATGTTGAAGGTAAAAAAGAATTAGTACCAACAAAAGGTTCTATTTGAGATACATTAACAGAAATGGAACAAGATCTACAATCATCAATTTCATATGCTGGTGGTAAAGAAATTAACGCCATTAAAAAAGTAAAATATGTTCTTGTAAAATCGAATGAAGGATTTTAAAACTTACAATGTAGGTTTTTTTATTTGCTTTTAATTGATAAAATAGCTACATATAAATAGGGGCTCATGAAAAATCTTTTATATTCTTTTATTAAATCTTTATCTTTTTTAACAATTTTATTACTTTGTACATTGCTTATTTCTTGTTCAGCTTCAAAAAAAGAAAATTATAAATCAACAAGAAACTCATTTTATTCGAAAGGGAAAGACATACAATGATTACCAAATCATATTATTAAACACATCCATGATGGAGATACATTTACAGATGAATCCAATAATGTTTATAGACTTTTCTCTGTAGATACTCCAGAAATAACTACTTTCACTTTTAACCACAAAAATGAAAGCACGGTAGGCTTGGAACATTACTGAGCTCAAAAAGCAACCGATTTTGTAAAAAGAGTTATCCAAAATAAAAAAGTAACAATTATAAATAAGACTCATGATGTTTACCATAGACTTGTTTCTGCAGTCTTTTATAAAGATGGTGAAGGTAATGTCAAAAATTTAGCAATGGAGCTGATTAGGCGCGGTCTTGCAAGAATAGCTTTTATTTCTAAAACAAATAAAATGTTTAATGTTGATTCTGGTTTTTTTGATTATATGCAGTTTCTTCAAGAACAAGCAAGAAGCAATAGGGTTGGTTTATTTAAATATGATTCTGCCAATTTTTGAAATATCTTCCCCAAGTCCAATGTAGGTATTTAACTATTTAATATTTGTATGGTGTTATAATTTATTTTATGAAAAAGAATAGAACTAAAAAAGAAAAAATTCAAAGGCCAAAAGCAACATTTAGGGACTTTATGAAAGTTTTAGTTTTTATTTTAAAAGCAACTTTTCTAGGTTATGGTGGCGGGAATGCTTTAATGCCAATTATTAGAAAATTTGCCGTTATTGAACAAGGGTGATTAGACGATGAAGAGTTTGATGATGTCGTTATAGCTTCAAATATGATTCCTGGTCCAAGCGTTGTTGAAGCACTTTCGTATGTAGCAATTAAAAAGTTAGGTAAGTTTTGGGGTGTTGTTGTTGCGTTAATTGGAATTCTTCCTCACATGCTCTTAGCATTTGGTCTTTATATTTTGAGTACACAATATTTACCCGCAAAATATCTTTGAATTTTAAATGTTGCAATTATGCCAATTATAATAGCGATATTAATATTGTTTGTCATCAGATATGTAAAACAATCTAGAAAAGAATTGTCTTTACCAGTAATGATAGTGCTAATAATAAGTTCATTCTTATTTTGTATGTTTGTTCCCGCTCCTTTTAATGTTCCTGCAATTTTAATGATTGGGACAATACTAATTGTTTTCGTTGTTGAGTTTATTAGAATTAGAAAAAAACAAAAGGAAGACTTAAAAGCAAAAGTGAATGAAGAAGGCGATGATGTTCAAATTATTCACACTAAAAAAGAAGATGATAAAGGAGGTAAATAATGACTTTAGCTCTTTTGGCAATATTTGGTGTCTTACTTCTTGGATTAATTGTTTTTGGTGGTGGTCAAGTATTCATGCCGCTCTTTAAAGCTTTATGAGAAATAATGGATAAGAATGGCGCACACATAAGCGAAGACAAAATAAATAACATCTTTGCTGTATCAAATGCAACTCCTGGAGTTGTAAGTACTAAGTTTGGTTTCTTCACTGGTTATCTAGTCTCTAATGGCCAATGATGAGGTTATTTAGCTATGATTGGTACTTATCTAATCTTTGCATTACCTTCTATCATTTTAATCCTTGTAACAACTAAAATGATTAGAAAATCAAAAACAAATAAATATCTAAAAAATACAATTATTTTTCTAAGACCAATCATTATTGGTGTGTTACTTGCTTTAAGTATCCAATTATTAATGGGTACAATGTTCCCACAAATTTATTTCAATTCTTATTCAAAAGGATATATCCCAGGAATTGATTCAGGTGGTCGCTCACATTTCTTTAGTGGTTGGAGAATGTGGACACTAATGATATGAACACCAATATCAATAATGTTTTCAATTTTTTGATTAAAAAGAAAATACCCTTTGCTAATGCTTATTATAATTTTTGTTGTTCTAGCATTATTAATTTTTGCACCTTGAGTAGCATAAAAATAAGCTTTTATAATAAAAAGCATTTAAATAAAAGCATATTTCTATTAATATTATGATATTATTAAAGCAACTTTCATAAAGAAAGAAAAACTATAGAAGAAGAACATTATTCTATGGATAAGGAGATAACAATGAAAAAAAATATTCACCCAGAATACCAAATTATCGAAGCTTCATGTATTACATGTAATGCTAAACATGAAATTGGTACTACTGCTAAAAAAGTTTCAATCGATACTTGTTCAGAATGTCACCCATTCTACCAAGGAACAACAACTTCACTTAAATCTAAAGGTCGTGTTGAAAGATTTAACAGAATGTTTAACGCTAAAAAAGAATCAAAATAATTCTTTTTCAATAAATCCATTAATTAATGGATTTTTATTTCGCTCTTTTAAAAAAGTTAGTTATTAAAAACAACAAAATATAATTTTAATTTATATATTTTCGCTATCATAGTTCCTTGTTTTATATTAAATTTTCAATATAAAAAATACACCTTTCTATTTTAAAAGTGTAAAGTTTGTTTTTATATTTTATTAATTAATATTTTATTTTTCTTCATGACCATTGTTGTCTTTTGTAACTTGTGTCTTAAAGAATTCTTCTTCAAAATCAAATAAAGTTGTTTCTTCTTGAGCTTTTTCTTGCTTTTGCTTAAGCATCAATTCTTTAGTTTGTTCAACTTCTTTAGGATCCATTTGAGATGGAGTTTGTTCACTTGGAATTGGTGAAATAGTATCAAAAGAGAATTCAGGTTCTACTATTTTTTTGTTTTCTACTTGAGTAAGTTCTGGTTTTATTGCTTGCTCACTTAGATTTTCTTGCTTAATTTCTTCATCTCTAAAATCATCCTCTTGGTTGGAAGATATTTCTTTTTTGGCTTCAATATTTTCTTGTTCATCATTCTTAGTACTTAATTCAACAGTTCTTGTTCTTGAAGAAAATTCCATATCTGCTTCACTTAATTTATTAACTTCTTTATTTTGTTTTTTAAAACTTGGAATAAGCCCGTTAATAAATGCAATTATTTGTTTAACTAATTTATCAGCTTCTTTTTGAGTTTGTCCAACTGTTTCTATGTAAAATTTAACTTTTGGTTCTGTTCCAGAAGGTCTCATAGCAATTCATGAACCGTTTTCCAAAATTATTTTTACAAGTTTTGCTGACTCTAATCCATTAACTTCACCCTTTGTAAAATTAAGAGATTCATCAACATGTAGACCTGCAATTAATTTTGTTGATGCTAATTTTTGTAACATGAACTCTGTTTCTTCATCGTTCATTTGTTTTGAAATTTGAGTTGAAGTATGGAATCCATACATTCTCCCAATTAAATTCAATTCATCTAGCAATGTTCTATTTTGTGTTTTTAAATAATTAGCAGCTTCAACTAACATAACAAGACCTTGGAAAGCATCTTTATCTCTTGAAATTTCTTGATCAATTAATTGACCATAAGATTCTTCGTAACCCATAATCATGTTTTCAGGATCTTTACGAATTGCTTCTGCAATATTTTTAAAACCAACATGTGTTTCAATAACTGAGAACCCTTTTCTCTTAGCCATTTCTTTAGTAATATTACCAGACACTATTGATTGTGCAATATATCCTTTTTTTGTAAATTGTTTTGTTCTTATTAAATGATTTAGAACAATGGCACCTGTTTGGTTACCATTTATTTTTTTGTAAGAACCCGATGGTGTTCTAACAGCAAGACCGACTCTATCTGCATCTGGATCAGTAAGAATAATAATATCAGCTGATTTCTTTTTAGCTAATTTAATTGATCTTGAGAATGATCCCTCATCTTCAGGGTTACATGATTTTAGACCTTTAAATAAAGGATCCTCTTTCATTTCTTTTTTAACCTCATAATATTCAATGTCCATTTTTTGGAAAATGTATGGTGCTACTTTAGCTCCTGTACCATTTAAAGGGGAATAGATAACTACTAATTGTTTTCTATCATTACCTCTTTTTCTAATTGACAATACATCCTTTATGTAATCCAAAATAAGGTTAGGACTTATGAAAGTTGGTTTATATAATCCATAAGGAACTTTCAAAAAGTTTATCTTATTCATAAGTTTTGAAATTTTATTTGTAATATCTGACATCAATTGTGATCCCTGAGCACTATAAACTTTAAATCCATTATATTCTTTTGGATTGTGAGAAGCAGTAATGTTGACACCACCAGCAGCTCTTAATTTTCTAATTGCATATGACAATAATGGTGTTGGTGCCATTTCATTATTTTTAAATACATAAGTTTTGATACCTAAGTGATCAAAAACTCTTGCAGTAATCTCCGCAAAAAATGCTCCATTTTGTCTATTGTCATGAGCAATGACAAGCCCCATTTTTTTCACTATTGGACTTTCTTTTAATAAAGTAGCTGCGTAGGCATATGCAGCTGCCGCAATCGTGAATTCATTTATTTTATTTGTTCCAGCACCTAAGATACCTCTAATTCCAGCAGTTCCAAAAGTCATAGTTTTACCAAAATACTCTTCAGCATTTTTTTCATTTACTTTTTTCATTTCCTTTATTAATAACTTATCTTTTGTTGGTGTGTTTTTTCAATTTTTCATTTCTTCTAAATAGTTCATATTATTATTTTAACACCTATTGCAATTTAATCGCTTTATTGTAGTAATATTTTATTGTGTATAAAGTTAAAGATATAGTAATAGGCGAAGTGATTTATGTTGGAAAAGCACATTTCATTGTCGCATTAAAAAATGAATGACGCGGACTGGTTCATATCACTGAGATTTCGGACTATTATGTTTCAAACATAAAATATTTCGTTGAAAAGGGAGATAAGATACCTTTAAAAGTGATTGGCGTTAACGAAGAAGAAAAAAGAATTAAACTTTCTTATAAATCTATTATGCCAAGATTCCAAAAAGATCCGTTCAACTATACTCTTGAGAGCACAAGAGGTGGTTTTGACGGACTTACCGCCATGTTAAATGAAAGGTTAAAATATGATTAAAATAAATTTAGAAAAAGCTGTAACTGAACACTCATTAAAAAAATATAATGATAGAGTTAAAGCTATTCACAACGGAATGGAAAACTATTCAAACGAGGGAAGCGATTTCTTAGGTTGAAAAGATCTTCCATCAAATTACAATAAAGAGGAATTCAAACTTATTAAACAAGAAGCTAAAAGACTAAAAAATAGCAATATTGAACTTTTGGTTGTTATTGGTATAGGTGGTTCTTATTTAGGGGCAAAAGCAGGTATTGATTTTGTTCAAGGTAATTATTCAAATAAAAGAGATATGGAGGTTATGTTTGTTGGGGAATCAATTTCTTCAACTGACTTAGCTCAAAAACTTTCATATGCTCAAAACAAACAATTTGCAATTAATATGATTTCAAAATCAGGTGGTACAACAGAACCAGCACTTGCATTTAGACTTTTTAGAAAACTTCTAGAAGAAAAATTAGGAGAATCAAATGCAAGTAAATATATATTTGCAACAACTGATGCTAACAATGGTTCATTAGTTAGACAAGCTATCGAAAATGAATGAATTAGATTTGTAATTCCTGATAATATAGGCGGAAGATTCTCAGTTATGACTCCTGTTGGATTATTCCCAATGGCTTGTGCAGGACTTAATATAGACAAAATAATGTCAGGTGCTCAAACAGGTGAAAAACTATATGGTGAAATTAGCGAAAAGAATACTGCTTATCAATATGCAGTAGCTAGATATATTTTAGGTAAAAAATTCTCTGTTGAAATGTTGGTTTCTTATGAACCACAATTGGCAATGTTTAACGAATGATGAAAACAATTATTTGGTGAATCAGAAGGTAAACAAGAAAAAGGTGTTTTACCTACTTCAGCAATCTTCTCAACTGATCTACACTCAATGGGTCAATTTGTTCAAGAAGGTTCAAAAATACTATTTGAAACAGTTATTACTGTTAAAGAACCAAATTATGATGTAAAAATCACAAGAGAAGAAAGAGATCTTGATGGTCTTAACTATTTAGTTGATAAAACTGTTCATGATGTTAACATGACTGCTTTTGAAGGTGTTACTGATGCTCATGCTATTGTTGGTAAAGTTCCAAACATACACTTAGAAATTGCTAAAATGAATGAAGAAACATTAGGACAATTATTCTATTTCTTTGAAAGAGCTTGTGCAATGTCTGCTTATTTAATTGGTGTTAATCCTTTTAATCAACCAGGTGTTGAAATTTATAAATCTAACATGTTTAGATTACTTGGTAAACCAGGTTATTCAAAAGAAGAAAAATAATAAAAAAATAAACTCACAAAGTGAAATACTTGTGAGTTTTAATATGCTTTTATTGGTTTTTATTGGTTTTTATTTTTTTGATGGAAACTGAATTTATATATTTAAACTCGGGTTTTTTATAAATTATTTTTTTATAATTTTCCCCATACTTTACCTTAAGAATTGTTTTTCATTCTTCGGGTATTTTTATTTTAAAATCTTCAAAATCAACTTCTAAAGTATTATAAGTTAAATGAGGTATTCAATGCTTATATGCCTTACAATTTGGCTTATGAATTGTAAATAAACCTTCATTTTTAGATGCGTATAATTTGTTGTAGGCCATCTTATGTGTAAATTGTTTATATCGATTCCTAAATAGAAAGGAAATAACTTTACGAAGCCTTTCTCGATTGTTGTATGGAATATATTTTGAATGTACTTTTTTAAATAAAAAGTTGTTTTTATGTACTAATCCACATCATTTTGAAACTTTTTTAATTGTTGTAGGCACTATTATTAAAATATCAATAAATATATTTGTTGAGTAAAAGCTTTCATTTAATGGCAAAAATTTTGGGTTAATTTCAGGATATCTAGAATCAATAGATGCGTCAATAATATTGTTAGGCACAAGTTTTTTTAATTTATCATAAGATTCAATTGTCATGTTCACTTGTATCTTCTGCTGTTCATCAAATAATCCTTTCTTATTAATAGAAGCAAGTAGTGTTAAATCTGAGGCAATATAAAAAATATCATTTTCTTCACATATTTTTATGAAGTCTTTTAGGTGTTTTAATAGTTTTTGTTGTCTGTTTGTCATACATATATTTTACATAGGATTTAAAACATAATGTATAATTTAAAAAGAAAATAACCCTTAAAGGAGTAAATATGAATAAAAAGAGAGTGGCATTTAGTACATTAGGTGGAATCCTAACAATGTCAACTGTAGCAGCGGTTGCAGTTTCATGTGGTTCAACTGAAGAAACTAAAACAAGTGAAGGAAAAATTAATCTGGATGGTTTAAATAAAACTGTTGAAGATTACATTAAGAGTGTAGCCCAAACAAGTAGTACAGCTGAGGCTAATCAAGTTAGAGATATTTTAGAAAAATCAATTTCATTCCTATATGAAAAAGAACAAATTGCTTCTAAGAACATGAAGAAATTAAGAGAAGAATCAATTAAAGATTACGCTAAAAGAAATGGTAATGATAGTGATAAAGCTGTCAAAGAAGCCGATATCAAAGAACTTGAGTCAATTAAAGATATAACAAAAAGAGTTAAGGCTGAATTCGATGATGAAAAAGATGCTTATAAAAATGCACATGGTTATGGATGAGAAAAAACATGGCCTGCTGAATTAGCAAAAAATAAAAAATATAGTGGTGCTAAAAGTGATGAAGAAGCAATTGCTCACTTAGTTAATAAGCAATTATCTTCTTCTGCTTTTGGAGAATTTCAAATTGATCAAAACACAACTTGATATAAAGCAGATGTTGAAAAGGCAATCAAGGGAGATAAAAATTGAGCTCGACTTAAAAAACTTTATGATAATGGATATGTATTTTCTAATTCACAAGATGTTCCTTATGATAAATTAAATGATAACGATAAGGTAATTGTTGTTTCTACAAAATCTTATGATGTTAATAAGACTTCAATTAAAAATATTGAGACTGATTATTTAAAAAGATACGACCCAATGGTTGTTAATCACCTACTAATAAAAGTTGTTCCAGATGCAACAAATGGTTTTAAACCATGAAAAATAGATTCACTAGACACTTTAAAATCATTATTAATGACAGATGGTACAAAGATGACTGTTGAAAACCTTGAGGGCTTTAAAGGTTTACAATATAAGAAACCAACAGCTAAAACTTCACCAGCACCAGCTTCAAGTACAAATACTGGTTCAACAACTGCAGGTAAAAAACAAAAAACACAAGATGGGTTCTTTGTTTCTGAAAAAGATGAAAAACTTCTTGAAACTAAAGTTGCAGGAAATTCTGCAGGAACTAAAAAAATTGGTGGTTCACTTGGATTTAAGGATCAACTAAGTTATGTAGAAGGTATGGTACCAGGATTTGCACTTCCTATGCTTACAACATTAGGAACAGAAAATATACGTAATGCAAAAGATTCTAAAAATAATCCAATTGCAAACCCTAATTGAATGAAGGATGCTGCTAATCCATTATCTGGAATTGGTACAAAATTACTTGATGCATTAGCAAAAGCAAGAAAATTAGACCCAAGCGCAACATTCAAAAATGAATTTCCAAATGCAAAAGTAACTGATGCAAAGACTTGAATTAAAGCAGTAAATGCATTAATTAGTTCATTTAATGATGATAAAAAGGTATTAGAAGTTGCAGGTAAAGTATTCCGTGATGCATTCTCACCAAACGGTGAAAAGAATTTAATTTATCAATTAGGAAAAAATCAAATGGTTGTTTCTAAATTCGGTATTCATATTATAAATGGATTTACATTAGAAGAATTTAACAGACAATTAACAGGTGCTAAAACAGCAACAACAGATGAAAAAGTTAAGGAAAAAGAATTCCCTAAAGCTCTTCATGAAATGGTTAAATCTGATGTACAAAGAAAAGTTGATGGAAATGAAATTTACTTTAATGCACTAGCTGAAATTGGTAGCAAATCTGCAGATAGAATGCATATTTTAGAAAGCTTATTGAATAAAAAAGATTTCATAACATGATTAAAAACACAAACAAATTATGGTGCTGATTCTTCAAAAATTAGTGGAAATGATTATCCTAAATATACTGATGATTTAATAAATGAAATTAAAAATAAACATATACAAGGATACAAAGATACATTAGATAGTGATCGCGCAAGCAAAGCAACATCTAAATTAAACACTTGATTAGATACTTCCCATAAAAATGGAACATTGATTGGTCAAACTGATGGAAAAGTATGAGATTTTAATGATTGACACAAGTCAATAGAAGAAATTTATAATACCTCACTTCATATTGCTGAGAAAGGAATATTATAATGAAATTAAATAGAAAATTATTAATACCACTTGGAACATTAACAGTAATCGCAGCACCAATTGCAGTTGTTGCATCATGTTCTAAAGAATCAACAACTGAAGAAAATGCAAAAGCAGAATCATTAAAAAATGTTCCAGATCTTGTTATTCAAGACTATGTACAAAAAGTTAACAAAGATTCATTTGGTGCTGAATATGCAAAAGCAGAAGAAGATGCTTGAAACTTTTGAGCTTCACAAAAATTAATGAAAGAACCTTTATATTGAAAAAATAAAGTTAGTGATTTAATTAAACAAGGAGCAATAACTAAAGCGGATGTTGTAAATAAGGTTTGAGTAGACGCACAAACTGGAAAAGATAAAAGCACTAAACCAGCAACAGTTATTAAAATCGAAAGAAATACTTATCCTTCATGGAAAACAGCACAGGACATAATGAAAAATAACCCTTCATTATTATGATCATTAGAAATTAATAAACTATTATTAGTTGAAGATTCTTTAACTAAAACCACTCCTCAAATTCTTAAAAATATGTTCAAAGGTAAAAAAGAAGAAAATTTACCAAAAAACTTAATGACTTTAGAAAATTGAAAGAAAACTATTGATGAAAATGAAAAATCACTTCCATCAGATAATGATCTTAAGTACTTCTATTTAACAAAATACTTAAAAGAAAATACACCTACTCTTGTTTGAAAAAAAGAGATTAGCGATGTAATGTGAGTTACTTATTACGGACAACGTGAAGATAAAGTTAGTGATGTAGATTCTTTTAATAATATTGGTTCAGAAAAGAAAAAATCAATACTTGAAAACAACTATGTTGGACAAAATAGTCTTAAAGCAACAGAAGAATTAGTAACAAAAAATAATTTTGATGCTAATAAGCTAGAAGGTTCACTAGGAATTAGTAAACCAGGAATTAGCAAAGGTGACTTAGACTATAGTGAATGAGGCCTTAAAAAACGTTTAAAAGGTAGCAAATCTAAAGCTGGATTTGTTAATAAAGACGGAGAAATAAAAGCAGATGCAGAAATAATAATTAAAGATGGAAAAGCAACAGTTGAATTTGTTAGACAATTCTTACCATGATTAGATGCAAAAGATAAAGATGGAAAAGAAATAGTTGACAAAGCAAAAGTTTCATCAATAAATAATGATAAGTCAATCTTTAGACTTGATTCAAAACTTATTGATAAAAATGAAAAAGAGAATTTAAGAAAACTAATTTTTACATTAGCAACAAAAGACTCTTCTTTATTTACTGATGCTAAAAAAATATTATTAATAGGTAAAGGTAAATCAATTACTACTGATAACGAAGAGTTAAAAGACAAATTAGACTCAGAAGGATTTATTAAATAATAATTCATCCAAAATACAAAGCATGCTTAGGTTGCATGTTTTTTTTATATGCTTAAGCAACTAGTTATTGGTATTTAAGTTTATAATATTCATATGACAATATTCCAAAAAATAATAAATAGGGAAATCCCCGCAAATATAGTTTATGAAGATGAAAAGATAATTGCTATTTTAGATATATCACCAGTTACAACTGGACATACATTAGTTATTCCAAAAGAATTTTCTAGAAATATTAAGGACATTAAAAAAGAAAACCTAAACTATTTAATGAGCAAGACGCAAGATATAGCCCTTGCATTAATTGAAAAACTTGATGTTGATGGTTTTAAAATAAATATAAATAATGAAAATAGTTCAGGGCAAGAAGTGTTCCACACACATATTCACATTATTCCAACACAAACTACTAAAGACATAAACATTAAAGAACTCAAATTTTCATTGTAGTCAAAAAAAAGAAATAAAAAAAATAAGTATATCAACTTATTTATTAGAACAAGAGATAACCTCTCTTATTTTTTTACCGATTGTATCAGTTGAATGGTGACCAATAACCTCATCAGCTATTGTTTTTAAGTTTTCATTACTATTTCCCATAGCAACTCCATAACCAACACCACCAACCATTTGAATATCATTACCAGAATCACCAAATGCCATTATTTGTTCTGTTGTAAAATCTTCATTTTGTGCAACAAGTTCTAATCCTGTTAATTTAGAAGTATTCAAAGGGTTTACATCCAAGTAAACTTCATTAGCTACATGAATTGAAACCTCTTTCATTTCTTTAGAAAGTTTTTCCTGTCATTTTGCTATTACCTCTTCACTATTTTTTAGCGAAAGCTGTGTAATATCCTCATCTATAGCAAATTGTTTAACTTGTTCAATAGTTTCATCCTTAATATTTTCATGAACAGATGTATCTAATCAAGAAGGTTTATTCTTTTGATCAAAGAAATAATGTCTATAAACATTTTTCTTAGTATGCAAAGCAAAGAAAGAATTAGTTTCTTTAGCAACTTCAAAAACCCTATTGAATATTTCAATATCAATTGAATTATGGTTTAAGAACTTCTTGTGTTCTAAATCATAAACATTTGATCCATTATTGGAAACCATATAAGATACACAACCAATTTCAAGTGCAGTTGGCAATGTATGAACAAATGGTCTACCAGTTGCTAAAATAAGCTTGTAACCTGCTTTATGTGCTTCTCTTAAAGCTTTTACTGTCTCTGGATGAGGTGAAGAAGAATCACTAGCGGGTAGTAATGTACCATCCATATCGAATGCAAATGCTTTTATTTTCATAATTAACTCCTTAAAATATTTTTCTACACTCTATTTTTCAAGTGTGGGAATAGTAATACATCTCTAATTGATTGTGAATTAGTAAACAACATAACAAGTCTATCGATACCTATTCCACATCCACCAGCAGGTGGCATTGCGTGTTCTAAAGCTTCTATGAAATCATAATCAATTTCAGATGCTTCATCATTTCCAGCTTCTCTTTCTGCAAGTTGTGATTCAAATCTTTGCATTTGATCAATTGGATCATTTAATTCTGTAAACATATTTGCAAATTCTTTACCGCAAATAAATAATTCAGCTCTATCTGTAAATCTTGGATCCTCAACATTTTTAGCTGCAAGAGGTGATATTTCAATTGGGTGTCCATAAACGAATGTTGGTTGAATTAGTGTTGATTCAACATACTCTTCGAAAAATAATTCAAGAATATGTCCAATTGAATAATAATCTTCTAACTTTAATTTATGTTCCGTTGCAAATTCTCTAGCTTGTTCAAGTGTAATATTTGATTTAAAGTCAATCCCTGTTTTTTCTTTAACTGCTTCTGCCATATTAATTTTGGCAAATTCACCAGAAATATTAATTTCATTTTCTCCAAATGTTAATGAATCTTTATTTAGAACTTTGGCAATAAAACGAAATAGTTCTTCTGTTCTTTTCATCATTCCTTTTAAATCAGAATGAGCTTCATAAAATTCAATTGTAGTAAATTCAGGATTATGAGTTGCGTCAACACCTTCATTTCTAAATAATCTACCAATTTCATAAACTCTTTCAATTCCACCTACAACTAATTTTTTAAGTGGTAACTCAGTTGCTACACGTAGGTAAAACTCCATATCAAGTGCGTTAAAATGAGTTGAAAATGGTTTAGCTGTTGCTCCACCAAGAATTGGTTGCAATACAGGAGTATCAGCTTCCATGTAACCTAATCCATCAAAGTAATTTCTGATAGTAGAAACAATTTTTGATCTTGTTCAAAATTTAACTCTTGTTTCTTCTGACATAATCAAATCAACATATCTTCTTCTACGTCTTTCTTCCACATCTTGTAATCCATGGAATTTTTCTGGTAAAGGTCTAAGTGATTTTGAAAGTAATGTTAATTTAGATGCACGAATTGTAAGTGCTCCAGTATTTGTTTTCATAACTTCACCTTCAAATCAAATATAATCACCTGTATCCAATGTTTTAACAAGTTCAGCCATTTCAGGAAATTCTTTTTTAGCAATATAAGCTTGTAGTTGACCAGAAGGGTCCTTAGCAATTATGAAAGGCCCTCTTGTACCCATAATACGACCAGTTACTGATGCAATATTTTTTTTGTCATGCAATTCTTCTTTTGAGAATTGTGAAAATTCTTCTTCTAATGTTTTTGAAGTATGGGAAAAATCTTTTTTAGATGCATATGGTTTGATGCCCATTTCCTCATATTTATTAAGTTTATTTCTTCTGATTTGTTCTTGTTCCGTAAATTTTCTTTCCATAATATTTATTCTCCTTATTTAATTAGTCTTTTTTTATTGTATTTGTTTCTTTGATTATATCTTTTTTGTCTGTAATATTTGCATTTTTTCCATTCAAAAGCTTAACTTCTTGAATATATTCTTTAGTAAAAGGTTTTTTAGTTTTAGTGAATATGTTTGAAATTTTATATTTTCAATACTTTAAAGTTACTATTAATTTAACTCAATTTGTAAATGCCTTTCTAAGTTTTACTTCCTCTAGACCTTTTCTTTTATTAATTCTATTATTTTCCTTGTGTTTTGTTAATGCATTTAAAATAGCTGAACAAATAATAGCTAATACTATTGATATTGCAATACCAATTCTGTGACCAACATAATTAACTGAAGAATCTGAAGAAAGATTAGCTCATAAATTATCATGAGGTATTACTAATAAAGCAAATGATGATGCAAACATCATTCCAAATGCCATTGCTGCAAATGTTCTTTTATGTCTTTTGAATAATCATGAGAATAAAAATACCATTGTTATCATTCCAGCCATTGTTGATAAAGCGAATATTACAAGGCCTAAAAAGTTTGCTCCATTACCTGCATAGAAATTAGCCATTATTTTTCAATGTATTGTTTGATACATTTGATAACCAGACTCATCACCTTTAAATAATAATTGAATAATTGCACCAGAACCTCCTGGAGTAATAGTAAAAATACCCCCAAGGAAAGCTACACCCATTAACATCAATACACTATTTATGTTTATGCGTCAAATATTATCGGTAGGATTTGGACCATTTACATTCTTATCAACATGATCGCCGAAATGTATTCCTTTTTGTGGACCAATTTTTATATAAAGAGCAAGTCCTAAAATTAAAGAAAATCCAAGAATGAAAACAAAACGTCTAACTCATAAGTATATTAGGATAAAAATTTAAGACACAACTCGGAAAGGGTGGTGTCTTTTATGAAACATTATAAATTTAAAGATAAATTGTGGGCATTAAAACAATTG
>NZ_PSZO01000017.1 GCF_004335975.1 Mycoplasma marinum | reverse complement strand
AGGGACTTTTCATTTGCCTATTTTGGATAATTGCATATGAAAAGTGCCTCACTTAAATTTTAACTCTAAGTGTTGCACTTTAAATTTCAATCGAGGAAATAGGGAATTCCCTATTTTTTTATTCAAAACTCTATTTATAATAGAGCTTTTTTTCTGTAATGTTATATAATTACTTTATGAATATAAAACATAAAATATTTTTATTAGTAACTATAATAATATCATTCATAATATTAATTGCAGGATTGTCATTAATTGCTACAAAAACCGTTGGTTCAACAAGGCTTTTATTATTAATTTTGTTCTCATTAATGTTCATGTTTGCATTAACATTAAAACTAGCTACAATTTTTGGTATTAGAAAACAGCGGGTTGAAATTAAAAAATCATTTGATTATTATATAGAAGAATTAATATCTACAACAGGTATAGGGGTAATTATTTTTAATTCCGAGGGAATGATTATTTGAACTTCGAAATTTATTTCTGAGAGATTTAACAATAAATTAATGGGGAAAAATATTTCTGATATTTCAAAAGAGTTTGAGAAGCATTATAAAAATAATGAATTAGAGTTCACTTTCCAATATGAAACAATTGATTATGATGTTCAAATAGTCTCAAAATCTAATTCTATTATTTTGAAAGACATAAGTGATAAAGCATCAATCTTCAAACAATATGAAAATGAAAAATCAGTTGTTGGTGAATTGGATATAGATAACTTCCAAGAGTTTCAATCACTACTTCCAGAAGAGGAAATATTTACAATACAATCAACAATTATCAATATGCTTGATTCGCTTGTTAAAGAATACAATATTATTTATCGTCAATATGTTAATGGTAAATTCATTATTTTTACAGATGGTGAAACATTAAAGAAATTAATTGATTCAGAATTTGCAATGTTTACAAAGATTAATACAAACCTTTCTATACCTGGAGTTAAATTAACAGTATCAGTTGGTTTTGGTGTTGGTTCTACATTGCCAAGTGAATTAATGTCATTAGCTAAAGAATCAATTGCTCAATCACAAAACCGTGGTGGTGACCAGGTTACTGTTGCTTATCAAAATGAAGATTATAGATATTTTGGTGCAGAAACAGAAGCAGTGTACTCTTCTTCAAGAGTTAAGATTTCTCAAATTTCAAAGATTATTGTAGAAAGATTATCAGATCGTAAGATTAAAAATGTTTTAGTTTATGGACATATGTATGCTGATTTAGATGCATTAGGTTCTGCAAGAGGTGTTGTTGAAATGGCTAAATCATTTGGAAAAAATTCTTATATAGTTAATACAACTTTTGATAGTACTACTAAAAAGGCTGTTAAGTCAATTATCCAGAATCCAAAAGATTTATTCATTAAAGCATCTACGGCTAATAGATTTGATCCAGAAACTACACTTGTCTTTATATGTGATACAGCATTGCCAGATCGTACAGAAAATCCAAATGCTTTTAAAGGGTATGGGAAAGAAAATATATTTATACTTGATCACCATAGAATTACAGCTATACCTGATGGCGTTTATAAATCACATGTTTATATTGATACAGCGGTTTCATCTGCTTCGGAAATTGTTTCTGAAATTATCATGTATTCAAAAAGAAGAATTAAAGTTTCTTATGAAGCGGCTCAATTACTATTATCAGGAATTTATCTTGATACTAAGCAATTTCAAAGACAAGTTTCTGCAAGAACATTTGCAGCAGCTTCATGGCTAGAAACTTTTGGGGCAACAGCAAGCACATCAGCAAACTTGTTAAAATTATCAGAGTCTCAAACAACAACAATTAGAAAAATATTATCAGAATTAAAAGAAGTTAGACCAGGTTACTATATGGCAACCTATGATGGAGAAGCTGATTCAGATGTTGTTTCAGTTGCTGCTGATGAAATACTAAGAACCGAGGGAAGAAGAGCAGCATTTGTAATTGCTAAAGTACCCGGAACTAAGAAGTTCAAATTATCAGCTAGATCATTAGATGTGAATGTCCAACTTATAGCAGAGAGAGTTGGAGGTGGTGGACATTTTGCTGCTTCAGCAGCTGTGTCAGAAGAGCCATTATCAATCTTTGCAGGAAACCTAATACAGACGATTGTGAGTGTGAAAAATGAAAGTAATAATAATTAAAGAATGTAAAAGTGGAAAAATTAATGACATTGTAGATGTTGCTGATGGATATGCAAAAAATTTCCTTATAAAGCAAGGTTTTGCATTGCCCATTAATAATTCAACAAAAAGACTATTAGACAAAAAACTTGAAAAAATTAAAGAAAACGAAGCTAAAGAATTGGCTGTTGCAAATGAAATGAAAGTACTTATTGAAAAAACTACTTTAGAATTTTCACTAAAGTCAATTAATAATAAAGTTCACGGTTCAATTACTAATAAACAAGTTATAAAACAATTGAAAGAAAATGAAATAAGTATTTCAAAATATGCACTTCCACATGTCCATATTGCTTCAATTGGTATAACAAAAATTGTGGTAGATCTTCATAAAGATGTAAAAGCAACATTAAAGATTCAGGTGAAAAACAATGGCTAAAGAACATAATGCAATAGAAATTGAAAGGGCGGTCCTTGGGCTGCTACTTTCTAATCATCATTTAATTTCAAATACCGTTGGATATATTAGTGAAGAAGAATTCTATGACAAAAGACATAGAATCATTTTTGCTACTCTTGAGGAACTTGCTTCTTCTGATATTACTATTGAAATTGCAGCTATTATAAATAGATTGAGAGAAAAAGGACAACTAACTGAAATTGGTTCTGAGGCATATATTGGCCATTTAATTCAATCAGCTGCTTTAGAGTCTAATTTAACAAAATTTATTAAAGTGATTTCTGAAAAAGCTCATTTACGTAAAGTTAAATATGTTGTTAATCAATTGAGTAAAGACCTTGATAAAGAAGATGTGGATGCAAATGAATTAATAGAAAAGGTTGAAACAGATATTCTTGCTTCAACTAGAGATACAGCTATGGGTGAGTTTGAATCTGCAGAGGAAATTATTAAAAAAACTATTAAGAATATAGAGATGCGTCAAACATCTTCTGATTTAGCTGGAATACCAACTAACTGAACAGATTTTGATTCTATGACATCCGGTTTTCAAAAAGGTGACTTAGTAATACTAGCTGCCAGACCTTCTATGGGTAAAACTGCTTTCGCACTTAATATAGCTGCAGCAGCAGCAAAAAATAATAGTGTTGCATTTTTCTCTCTTGAGATGCCAAAAGAACATTTAATGGCCAGGGTTCTATCTTCAGTTTCATATGTTGATGGATATAAATTTAAAAAAAATGCAATGACAAAAATGGATTGAGAAAAAATTAATATTGCTCAAGAACAAATATCAAACTATAAATTATTTATTGATGATACTCCAGGTCTTACATTATCAGAATTAATGTGAAAAGCTAAAAAACACCATAAAAACCATCCAATTGACATGATTTTAATTGATTATATGCAATTGATTGCAGGACCAAAAGGTTCTTCTGGAGATAATAGACAAGCAGAAGTTTCGGCAATTTCTCGTGGTCTTAAACAACTAGCAAGAGAATTAAACGTTCCTTTAATTGCACTATCACAACTTTCTCGTCGTGTTGAACAAAGGGAAGATAAACGTCCTATGATGTCAGATATTCGTGAGTCTGGTGCCATTGAACAAGATGCCGATTTAATTATGTTTTTATATAGAGAAGCATATTATCAAAAAGTTGAAGATCAAAATCAAGAAGAAATGAGACATCAAACAACAAAAGTTATTATTGCAAAACACCGTAATGGAGCTATTGGTGATGTTGATTTAGCTTTTGATCCTTCAATAGGTTTATTTACAGATAAAATTAAAGGAGATTTATAATGAACGACTCCATTATAATTGGGTTAATAGTCTTATTGATTATTTTAATACTTCTTTCATCAATGTTTTCCGCTGCTGAAACAGCATATACATCAGTTAATTCAGCTAAGATTTCAATGGAAGTAAAAAAGAAAACAAGAGCGGGTAAAGTCTTGAAGAAACATTTGAAATCTTTTGGTTGAACACTATCAACTATATTGATTGGAAACAATATTGTCAATATAGGTTCTTCTGTACTGATTTCATATCTATTTACACAACAATTTTCTCCTGGAACTGCTACTATTTTATCAATAGCTGTTATGACACCAATAATTGTTGTATTTGGAGAAATTATCCCTAAAATTTTAGCTAAAAAATACTCATTTGGTTATCTGAAGAAAATTTGTTTTGTAATGGAGTTATTGAATTATTTATTCTATCCATTTACATACCCAATAAGCAAAATAAATATTTCTAGTGAGGTCACTAATACTGAGAATGAATTAAAACAACTTTTAGATACTGGTAGACAAGAAGGTGTAATTGAAAAACGTGAAGCTACATTAGCCTCAAATGCATTGGATTTAGACTCTACAAAAGTTAGCGCTGCCTTCACAAGAAGAAAACAAGTTGTATTCATCACTGATAAAACAAGTTTGGAAGAGGCAAAGGATATATTTGATTACACTGGTTATTCTAGATTGCCTCTTATTAAAAATAAGAAATGAATTGGAACAGTGCACCTTAAAGATATAATTTTTATGAGTGAAGGTCAACCTGAAGAAATGGTTTCTGAGGTTCCCTTTGTGTCTAAAAATATGATATTAACTAACGTTCTTGAGACAATGAGACTTAAGAAAACCCATATTGCATTTGTTACTGATGTTAGCAAGTCCCAAAAAGTTATAGGTATAATTACTTTAGAAGATATTATCGAAGAACTTTTAGGTGAAATTTATGATGAGCATGATGTTACTGATACAGTTAGGCAACTTGGTCTTTATAAATGAGTTGCAGAAGGTCAAGATCATATGACGAAAATCTCTGAGATAACTGGATTTGTCTTTAATGATGTAGAGCAAGAACAAACTCTTAAGCAATGGCTTAAAAAACGTTTAAATAGGCATATTAAAGAAGGGCTTATTTATGTGCATAGAAAAAAAATAAGAATCAAAGTTATTTCAAATAAAAAAGGACAACCTACATTATTCGAAATAGCTGAAAAATAATAAATAAATATAAACTTTATAACTTATAAGTTATGGAGTTTTTATTTTACTGGGAAATTATGTTATAAATTATTTATGAATAAAAAATATACTTATATCATTAACAATAAAATAACTCGTAAATGGGCTAGGATTATTTTTGCGTTACTTATATCATCATTTTTATTTGCCTTTGGAATGAAATTCTTTATTTCTTCAGCAAAAACGTTCTCTTCTGGGCTAGGTGCAATACCTCAATTAATTACATATATTACATCTCTTGACCAAAAATATTTCTCGATATTATATTTAGCAATAAATATCCCTTTATTGATTGTGTTTTATTTTTTGGTTAAAAAGAAATTTATTATACTAACTTTTCTTTGGTTATTACTACAACTTGGTTGAGGACAAACTATGGAGTTTATACCAGGTATTAAAAGTGCTGATCCATTTGCTATTGGATTATATGACAAACCTATTAATGGCATTAGTGCATCAGAAAGAATGGTTACTGAAAAATGAGCTATCATTGTTCAACCAATGATTGGTGCTATCATTTCTGGAATTGGAATGAGTATTGCATGAAAATTTGGAGCTTCAACAGGAGGTTCTGATATTATCATTTATTATATTTCGACTAAAAAGCAAAAATCACCAGGTAAAATAATTACAGTGATGTCTCTTGGGGTTGCTTTAACTATGATTATCATACAAACATCCATGAAACAAGTCCCTGTTTTCCAAACTAATCAAGGTACTAAATTCTCTAATCCGACGAGTGCGCAAATGCTATTTGGGCCAATTACTTGAGGAACTTTAGGATATGTATTTGTTTCTTCAGCAATGGTTTCAATTCTATATCCTAAGTATAAAAAAGTAGAAGTTATGATTTCTTCTTCAAAATATGAGCAAATTGCTAAATACTTGAAATATTCTGGTTATAAACATGGATATAACATTAGTTCTGTTAAATCCGGATATACTGATAAAGAAGTTAAAACTATTAGAACTGTAATGCTTTTCTTAGAGCACAAAGATATAGTGAAAAAATTAAGGGAAATAGATCCTAATGTTTGAGTTTCTGTTACTATTGTTAAAAATGTATATGGAAATTTCAATGCTATTATGATAGATTAATATAAAAGATTTTTTTGATTGTTTAGAATGTTAAATTATTATATTAAAATATCTGCATAAGTAAACTAGAGTGAATATTTTTTACACTTTTGATTGTATAAGTACTGGCGAGAGTTGGTGCTTTTCATTGCAATCTTTTTTTGTATTACATTAATTGATGTACCAAGAGATATATTTTTCTATTTTTTAAAATGCTGATTTATAAGTTTTTATATGATTCAAACATTTTCCTTTGAAACAATGAAAGAAACATTATATTTCTCTTTTTCAAAGAGTTGATACTTTGCTAATAAAAGATTTATTTTATTAATCTTTAGTATTTCAAGATGAATATATTATTACTGCATTTCGAAATATTTCAAGATTTAATCAATTTTATTTTGATGTTATAATTTGAATAATAAAGGGAGACATATTATGAAATTAACTAGAAAAATGACATTAGGAATGTTAGCAACTACAGCAGTTGTTGTATTGCCAGCGGCGGCAGTGGTATCTTGTGGAAGTGACTCGAAAGAAGAAGATTCAATGGGAAAAAATATAGGAAAAAATACTAGTTCATCAGCAGGAACAAACACCAGAACAAATACTGAGGATGGAACAAACACTGGAACTGGAACAAACACAGGAACTGGAAAAAACACAGGAACTGGAACAAACACAGGAACTGGAACAAACACAGGTACAAATACTGGAACAAACACTGGAACAAACACTGGAACAAACACTGGGGATGGATCAAACACAGGAACAAACACAGGAACAAACACCGGAACAAACACTGGAACTGGAACAAGTGCCGGAACTAACACAGGAACTGGAACAAACACAGGGAATAGTACTGGAACTGGAACAAGTGCCGGAACTGGAACAAACACTGGAGATGGATCAAACACTGGAACAAACACAGGAACAAACACAGGAACTGGAACAAACACTGGAACTGGAACAAGTACTGGAGATGGATCAAACACAGGAACAAACACAGGAACAAGTACTGGAGATGGATCAAACACTGGAACAAACACTGGATCTAGTACAGGAACAGGTAAATTCGACTTTGAAATTACATCAAAAACAACCAGAGATGAATTTGAAACTTGAGGAAAAGGAAAAATGAACCTTGACCACCCTGAAAAAGGTAAAAATTTTATATTAAAAATCGGAAATAAATTTTATCAATTCAAAAAGAGTTTTACACAAGATGAAGTTCAGAAATGAATAGACAAGATATGACCTCAGTTTGAAAAAGTTAATAAGAAACTTGCTGATGAACTTTAAAAATTAACATTTTATATAAGTGCCATCACTTTAAAAGGATTAAAAGAGATAAATAATGATTTCTTCGATCCTGAATTAACATATGTTATTTATAATGATAACGACGAAATTATTGATGTTTTTAAATCTGAAAATAGTAATATAAGGTTTGACGATAAAGAGACAATCAAACATAACGCAAAAGCTATATTAAGTAAATACATAAGAAAAGATCTTAATGTTTTATTTGCAAAAGATAAAAATAATCAGTGATTAAAAGTTCCTATAAGTAATGAAACATTTATGGTTTATAATATTAATTGAAAAAATAAACTCATTACATTTAATAGCTTTGAAAATGTTAAGAATTTTGTTGAAGAATGGGTTAAATTAAATGCTAAAAAGATTATTACAAGGAGATAAAAATGAAATTAAATAAAAAAATAATGATAGGAACACTTGCTACAACAGCTACATTAGCCATACCTATAGTTGCGGTTGTTTCTTGTGGAGGCAAAACATTTAGTTATTCTGAGGGTGTTTTATATGAAGGAATTATAAGTGATTCGCAAAATATTAATGACGATTATAAACTTCTTAAAAAACAAGTTGATTCAGATTTTGATTGAACTGTTCGTAAAGATTTGCAAATCATTATGAATAGTGACGGAACATTAAAGGACGCTGATTCGATAAGTGATTCAACTTTAGAAAAAATGAAATACATAACTCTTAATGTTACATATACTAATTCTTTCCAAAATAAATGAAAAGAAATATTGAATAAAATTAAAAAAGACTATAAAACATCAAAAAAAGCATTAAAAATTTCAGCAGTTAATGCTGAGGAGTTTACACCTGAATTTTTTGAAACTTTAACAGATAAAAGCAATGCTAAAAAATGATCTGAAAAAATAAACAATTTATATAAACAAAATAAATTTGGGTTGAGCTTTAATTTGGTGCTACCAAAAGAATTGAAAAAATTTGATTTGGGCATTTCTATTTTTTCTAGTGGAGTACCCGCTCTTGAGAGCATCCAAAAAGAAGATTCTTCAATTAAGGTTAATGGTTTTGAAGTTTTGAATGCTATTAACTTCAATATTGATTCATTACCAAAAGAACTCAAAAAATTGTACATTAGTGAAAATGATAATATTCAAATTTTGAATGATTCAAATTTTAATCTTGATAAACTACCGAAAAATTTAAAGATGTTACATATTGCCCAAATTTTAACAGATTCTAAACAAAAAGAAATTGATGACTATATTCAGGCGCATAATTTAAATGATGAGAAATATAATAATCTTGAAGCTAATAGAATTGATAATCCAGAATCATCATAATGATAAATTAACCATTTGATAAAAATTTAAGACACGATTTAGAATAAAGCGTAACAAATAATTTTACACTTTAAGAGATGTTGTGTTTTTATTCAACGATATAATTAGAAGAAAAATTATGAGTTTTAAAACACTTGGGCAAATTATTTTTTCTCAATATTTAAAAAGATAATTCATTTATCGTTTTTTGAATTCAATAAAAAAATACTAAAAATTTAATTAAAACATTAAAATACTACAAATATTAGAGTCCAACAGATGCTTAGACAATAAAATATCAAATGAATATTCTTGTATGGTGTCTAAGACTTTGAAAACATCTTAATTTTTAATCCTAACATACACCTGTAATAAGTTTAGATTTAAAGAATAATCTAGTTAATTCTAATTTTACAATAACATTTAATATTATGATTTTAAAGATATATTTTCATTTAAAATTAGTTCAAAAAGTAAATGAAGAAATAGATTATAAAAATTCATTTTATTAAATATTAAAAGATAAAGTGGATTCCAAAATAAAAGGATTCACTTTATCTTTTAATGTTTATTTTATTGAACGTAGAATTTATTATCCCAGTTTATAAGTAGATGTTTTAATATAATAAACCAAATACCTAAACAGCTACTTTACCCTTGATTAAGGGGTGGGGGTCATAATTCTGAAGTTTAATATCTTCAAATGTGAAATCGAATAATGATTTCACATTTTTATTTAGTTCTACTGTAGGTAATTTTTTTGGTTTCCTTAAAATTTGTTCATTAACTTGCTCTATGTGATTTTTATAAATATGAGTATCACCAGTTGAGTGTATAAATTCTTTTGCTTTTAAACCTGTTACATGTGCAACCATCATTAACAATAATGAATAAGAAGATATATTAAAAGGAACCCCTAAAAATACATCTGCGGATCTTTGGTATAACTGCAATGATAATTCATTACCATTTACAAAAAATTGAAAAAATGCATGGCAAGGTGGCAGCGCCATTTTTTCAACTAATGGAGGATTTCATGCAGAAACAATCAGTCTTCTACTATTGGGGTTTTCTTTAATTTCTTTAATTACATTTTTAAGTTGATCAACTCCACCAAAGTTTCTTCATTGCTCACCATAAACAGGTCCTAATTCTCCATGTTTTTTAGCAAACTCCTCATCTTCTTTTATTTTTTGTACAAATTCTTTTTGGGTTTCTCCATTGTAATCAGAGTGCTTTTTAAAATTAGCATATGGTCATTCATTTCAAATTCTAACTCCATTATCAACAAGATATTTTATATTTGTATCCCCTTTAATGAATCAAAGTAATTCATGCACAACTGCTTTCCAAAATATCTTTTTAGTTGTTAATAAGGGAAACCCTTTTGTTAGGTCATATCTTCTTTGTGTGGCGAATTTAGATATTGTTCCTGTTCCAGTTCTATCCCCTTTTGCTTTTCCTTCTTCTAAAACTTCTTTAATTAACGATAAATATTGTTCCATTTTCCCTTCTTTCTTTCTTCTTATTAAATTATAATTTTTAGCGTTAATTTTTGGAGTTATATAAAAATATCATTATTTAAATAGCGGTATTTTATTGTATTATTTTATTGATATGAAAAATGAACAAAATAATTTTATAGAAAAACAATTAAATAGAAGGTCAGAAAGAAATTTAAATAAAGAAAAAATAATTTCAAAGGAGGATGTTCAATTATTCAAGGATGTTGTTTCTTCAGCACCCACATCTAAAAATGGACAAGGTGCAACAGCTATTTTTATTCAAGATAAAGATATGATTGCTAAAATTGCAAAATGGAACTGAAACCAAGTTCATATAACACAAGCACAACTTGTAGTTTTATTTGTTGGAGATATGAATAGAGTTAAATATATCTTTGAAAAAAATGGGAATCCTGAATGGGAACTTAATGAAGGTAATTTTCATGAATTATTACTTATAGGTGCCGTTGATGCAACCATTAAAGGTCAAGCATTAACTGATGCAGCATTATCAAAAGGTATGGGTTCTTGTTACATAGGAGGGGTAAGAACTTTTCCTGAAAAATTAATTGAAGAATTAGAATTGCCACCTTTTGTAATTCCCATCGTAGGATTAACAGTTGGTTATCCAGACACTCAAGAAGAGATTAAACCTAAGTTAAATACTGTTTATGATGAAAAATATAATAATGAACAAATGAAAGAGGAAGTAGATGCTTATGATGAAGTAATGAGTAAGTATTTTACAAATAGAGGGCGTAATAGAAAAGATATTACTTGAAGTGCTGATATTGCTTATGCTTATCAAACATTCTTTGATAAAGATCTTTATGGTGAACAATATAAATTAATGAAAAGAAAATATAAAGGTAATAAATAAGCTCTTTATATTATAATTGTATTGCCATCACAACGGTAACCTTGTAACCCGGTCAGGCCAGGAATGGAGCAGCCGAATCGAGAAGTGCTGTGTGTGGTGGTTTTTTTATGCCAATTTTCAGAAATAAATAAAACCATTAACCAAGTTTTAATAGTTGTACATATCTATATCCAATATTATATTGTTTAATAATTAAATTTTAAACTGGTTTATTTCATTTATAATACATTTCTTTTTTATTGTGTGCCCCTAAACTAATTAATTAGCAAAGCAAATTGATTTTTTGTAAAAGTTATGAAAAAAACATATTTATTTCATATTTTTTTGTCATCTCCATGTTATTATTTTTATATGAGTTATAAAGCACTATATAGAACATACAGACCCTCTAATTTCGATGAAATTAAAGGACAAGAACATATTACAACAACTTTAAGAAACATTGTTAAGTCAAATAAAATATCACATGCCTATTTATTTTCGGGTCCAAGAGGAACTGGTAAAACATCTGCTGCTAAGGTATTTGCAAATATATTAAATTGTAAGTATTTATCAGAAGATTTAAAACCTTGTTTAAAATGTGGGCTATGTTTAGAAGCTAAAAAAGGTTCATCAATGGACATTATTGAAATTGATGCTGCATCTAATAATGGTGTTGCTGAAATAAGAGAATTGAGAGACAATGTCAAGTATGCGCCAACAAATACAAAATACAAAGTTTATATTATCGATGAGGTTCACATGTTATCAAAAGGAGCATTTAATGCACTTCTTAAAACATTAGAAGAACCGCCAAAACATGCGATTTTTATATTGGCAACTACAGAACCACAAAAAATACCGGTTACAATACTTTCTAGAACACAAAGATTTAATTTTAGACGTGTAGAGGATTCTGTTTTAGTTGAACATCTAAAAGACGTTTTAACTAAAGAAGGATTGAAATATGAGACTTCCGCTATAAAACTTATTGCTAAACTTGCAAATGGAGGACTACGTGATGCGCTTTCAATTGCAGATCAAGCTTCCTCTTATACAAATGGACAGATTACTTTTGAAGCAATTTCACAAGTATTTGGTGTTGTTTCTTTAGAGTCGCAAGTTAAAATTATTAATTTTGCTTCTAGCAAAAATATTGAAGGTTTATTAATGATTACAAATAAATTTATTGATAATGGTGCTGACTTAACAAGATTATCAATGTCACTTATTGAAATAATAAAAGATTTTATTATTTTCAAAAAAACGGGTCAACCAAAACTACTTGAAACATTAAAGGAAAATCAAATCCCTGAAGTTCATCTAAATTATGAATCTGCATATAATATGCTTGATATACTAGTTGAATTGATTACACAATTATCTAGGTCTGATTATCCAAGGCAAGCATTCGAATTAGCCATGCTTAAATTAACAAAAGCTCCTCAAAATGTTTTTGATACTTCTGAAAATATTTCTCCAGTAATGGAAAATAAAGAGCCTGCATTTTCAACTATGAAGCAAAATGATAATAAAGAAGAAAATGTTGAAATTAAAGTTCCACAAAAGACTCCTGAATTATCAGCACCTATAATTAAAGAAGATACAAGCGAATCCTTAGAAGAAATTTTTATGGAAAAATCTTCTGGTTCTATAATCGGTGAAACAAATGAAATAAAAACGGATAAAAAAGTAGAAGAAAAAATTGAAAAGTATGAACCAACAATACCGAAAGTTGATTTTGAATCAATACCTCCACAAACAGAATCAGATGATTCTCTTAATGATTTATTTGCCACTCAGAATATAAAAGAGGAAAGTTTTAAAGAAGAAGAAATTATTGATATGGAAGAAATTGAAGCTTCTACACAGGTAATTTCAAAGAATTTAGAGCGTCAAAGTATTTCTGAAGATATTGAAGAAGACATAACAACAACACAGGAAATTGCTATTGGTGCAACTAAAACAGAAGAGATAGTTGCCACAAAAACAATTGCTACATCCGAAACAGTTTCTAATCAAGAAATTAATACTCCAAATGAGAAACCAGAAGACTTACTTTCACTATTTTCTTCTCCAACAAAACCAGAGGAAATCAAAGTATCAAAAGAAACAACGTATACTGTTGCCGATATAATTAATTTATTAGTTCAAGCAGATAGAGAAACACATTTACATGTTAAAAATTCATGGAATTCAATAGTTTCATATTCTACTAATCCAAATTATAGTGAATATGTAAGTTTGATAGAGTCTTCAAAATTAATTTCAGCAGGAAAAAAATATATACTATTATCATCTAGTGATGTTGGAATTTGTTCAAGAATTAATGAAGTTAAGTTTAATAAGAAATTTATTGAACTTATTAAAGAAGTATTTGGGGAAGTTAAAAATGTTTTTGCAATTACTAAAAATCAATTTATGGATGTTAAAGAGAGGTATACAACATTAGCTAAAACTAATTCATTACCTCAACCTGAAATGATTAGCGTTCCTTCATTAGAAGAAAAAGAAAAAACACAAGCACATAAATTAGGTGAGGATCTTTTCGGAGATTTATTCTCAGCCTAATTGAAGTAAAAGGAGAAAATATGAATATTAATGCAATGATGCAACAAGCAAAAAAAATGCAAGAGGAAATGGGAAAAAAACAAGCCGAACTTGCACAAAAAGAGTTTTTAATTGAAAAACAAGGAATTTCAATTGTAATACTTGGAGATAGAACAATTAAATCAGTAAAAATTAATGAGGCACTTATCGATGAGGATGATCCTGAAACATTGGAAGATATGGTAGTTATTGCTGTTAATGCTGCTAATGAAAGAATAAATGCTGAAGAAGAAGCAATTGCTCCTCAACAACCAGCAGGAATGCCATTCTAATGTCTAAACCTTTATTTGTAACTTTCGAAGGTCCTGATGGATCAGGAAAAACAACTGCATTAAATGGTTTGGTAAAATATTTACAAAAAAATAGGAATGATATTGATTTCATTTTTACTAGAGAGCCTGGAGGATCACAAAATCCAGCTGCTGAGAAAATTAGAAAAATTATTTTAGATAAAAACAATATTATCGATGATAAATCAGAAGCGCTTCTTTATGCGTCTGCAAGACGTCTACATCTTGAACAAACAGTTTGACCAGCTTTAAAAGAAAATAAGATAGTTTTATGCGATAGATATATAGATTCTTCACTTGCTTATCAAGGTGAAGGTAGAGGTCTTGGTATTGAATTTGTTAAAGAATTAAATAATTTAGCAACTGATTCAACATGACCTAATCTAACAATATTTTTTGACATTACACCTGAGGCTGCAATGGAAAGAGCTGCAGATAGAGCTCCGCAAGATAGACTTGAACTTGCTGGTGCTAGATTTCATAAGAAAGTATATGAAGGTTATAAAAAAGTGATTTCTTCTTCACCTGAAAGATTTAGAGTTATAGATGCAACAAAATCTAGAGAAGAAGTTTTGGAAGATGTTATAACTATAATTAAAGAAGAAGTACTTATTTAAATAAATGGTGAGCGTACCATTTTTTTTAATTTTATTTCAAAGGTGAATAATAATAGAAATCATATTTGTTTAATAAATATTTTTTTAACTATAATTTATATATGTCAATTAAAAGTAAAGTAAGACAAATGAATCCTGTTGCATTTTCAGTTATAAAGAATGCAAAAAGAGCAGGGAAATTTTCACATTCTTATTTAATATCAGCGGAGAAGAAAGCTGATACAAATTTAATATCACATTTACTGTTACAATCAATAGTTTGTATTCAAAGGGGTGTTCTTGCATGTGGGGAATGTTCTCCCTGTATTAGGATAATTCAAGATAATAAATACGCAGATTTAGAAGTTATTGATGGTACAAATGGAATTATAAAAAAGGACTTTGTCACTAATTCAACTCAAAGATTATTGCAAACTCCAATCGAAGCAATTGGAAAAAAAATAATGCTTATCAAAAATGTTGAGAATGCAAATAAACATTCTTTGAATTCATTACTTAAATTTATCGAAGAACCTCAAAAAAATACTTTTATAATTTTAACAACTAATGAAATAAACAATGTATTACCTACAATTAAGTCTAGATCTCAAATTATACAATTGAGACCAAAAGTCATTGATGATTTAGCCACACTCATGAAAGAGAAGGGTATAGCTACTAAATATTCTAAAGTTATGGCAAGTATATTCTCTAATGTTGAGAGTGCGGTTCAATCTTACGAAAATGATTTTATTCAATGTTTTAAAGAAATCACCTTATTCTTAGAAGATTTATTATTAAATAAAACTTCATCACCCTTAACATTTTCAAAAATATTTACAAAAAAAGCAAATTATAAATTAATGTTAGATATTATGAATATTTATATGAATGATATATGGAAATTTAAATTAGGTAGAGAAATATATTGTATCTCTAGGGATAAAACGATTGAAAAATATTCACAATCAAAATTTGATTATGCAAAAGTAATAACCTCTATTCAGGATTTTAATAAGGCTATTGCGAGTAATGCTAACTTTGACTTAGCAAAAGAAAAATTTATATTGAAACTATTGGAGGCTTAAAATGGAAAAAGCAAAATTATATATTGTAGGAACACCGATTGGTAATATGAAAGACATTACTTTGAGAGCTATTGAAACTCTTAAATTAGTTGATATTATTGCTTGTGAAGATACAAGACAAACACGTAAGTTATTATCTCATTATGAAATAACAGGTAAAAAGTTGATTGCTTATCACGATAAGAATGAGAAAAATTCTGCAAAAGGTATTATAGAGTTAGTTGAGCAAGGTACTAGTATTGCTGTTGTTTCTGATGCAGGTATGCCAGTTATAGCTGATCCAGGTTTTGAAGTTATTAGACAAGCAAGAGCAGCGGACATTAACATAGAAGTTATTCCTGGTCCTTCTGCACAAACAACTGTTGCTGCTATTTCCGGACTATCTCCTAAATACTCTTTTATTGGATTCCTTAATCCTAAAACAGGAAAAAGAAAAAATGAATTATCTTCATTGGGGAGTGGTACTTATGTAACATATGTATCTCCTTATAAATTAGAATCAACACTTCTAGATATTCAAGAAATTTTTGGTGATGAAACAAGGGTATTTCTTGCAAAAGAATTGACTAAAATGTATGAGAAAACATACTTTGGAACAATTGTTCAAGTATATAATCAAATTAAGAATAATGTTAAGGGTGAATACACTTTAGCATTTGAGGTGGTGAAAAATGATTAAAGTAAGCGATTATGAATTAGGAACAATAGTAACTTTAAAGAAACCACATCCATCAAATACAATCGGGTGAGAAGTGATTAGATTGGGTTGCGATATAAAACTTAAATCAACAACAGTGCCAAACACATATATATTTCTTGAAAGACCAATATTTCATAAAAGAGTTAAAGAAATAATAAAGAAATAATTTGTTGTATTTTTTGATTAAAAAAAATTAAATTGGAGGTAAGTATAATGGCTAGTCCAACAAAACTTAGAAGATTAAAAAGAAAAGATTGAAAAGATATGTTTGAGTATGGATCGGACGAAGAGACAGTTAAATTTGTGACATGAGGTCCTTATAAAACTGAACAAGAAGCAAAAGATGCTAATTTATTTTTGCGTAAGAATTCTGATCAAATTTTTGCAATTACAGTATATGGAAAGATGATTGGAACTGTATCTATTATGAATATCACTGATAATTCAGTTGAAATTGGATATATTTTAAATAAAGATTATTGAGGGATGGGTATTGGAACACAAGCATTAACTCTTTCAATGAATTTTGCTTATAGATGGCATAAAGGAAAGACTTTATATGCGAGTGTTATTCCTGAAAATATTGCTTCTCAAAATTTATTAAAGAAATGTGGATTTGAACAAAAAGAAATAAAGGAAAATGGAGAAATATTATTTCATTTTAAAAATGATTAATAATTGATTTATTTTCATGATAGGGGAAACATATGGAAAATAATTTGAGTTTGAGACCTCTAATGAAAGATGATTGAAAAGGTATGTTTGAGTACGGATCTGATAAAGAAACTATGAAATTCTTATATCATGATTACTATAAAACTGAACAAGATGCAAAAGAACACAACAGCATCTTAATGAATGAAAGCAACCAATCTTATGCAATTATTTATTGTGGCAAAATGATTGGGGTTACATCTTTGAAAGGTATTACAACAACAAAATTATATATTGGATATGTTTTAAATAAGAAATATTGAGGTAAGGGATTGGGTACAAAAACATTAGAGTTAATATTGGATATAGCTAAGCAAAAGCATAGTGAAAAAATATTTTATGCGATTATATATAAGAAGAATATTGCTTCTATGAAAATATTAGAAAAAGCTGGTTTCACAAGAAGTGAAGAGGTTATTGATGAAGCATTTGTTTATACCTTAAAAAATAATCTTAAATAATTAAGTTATTATAATATAATTTATTAGAGCAGGGGCACTTTGCACAAGCAAGGTTGAGAAGCACTCTTATACCGGTTAAGTTAATACTTGCGTCGGAAGCTGGATTTTAATTTCTGCTCATAAAAGGAGTAGATTTTTTTATGAAAAAAAATGTAAAAACACCTGAGGTGATTTCACAAGAAGTATGTGAAGAAGGAAAAAATTCCAATAAGAGCAAAAAAATTCATTTTTGATATAGGTTTACAGTTAGGGATATAGTTATTTGTTCTTTTATATTAGCTATGTTTATAGCTGCAAAGTCACTAAATTCTTTGATACCTGATTTTTTACCTTATATAAGATTTCAACTTATATATTTACTATTACCAATAATATCGCTAGTATTTGGATGGAAATTGTCAGGGATAACTATGTCTATTTATATTTTTATAATAGCCTGGTTAGCACCTGGATTCTTTATTAGAGGTATAACTGATTCAGTTGTTAAAGATAATGGGGGAGCTTATGTATTCTTGGAGTACTTGTTAGATTATGTTATTCCAATTTTATCTTTGGCTATAATACCTGGATTATTTGCATCTTTTAAAAATAAGATATTTGTATTCATGTTTATTACGATTGCATTCACATTAGTATTTGCATCACATTTTCTTGCTGGTGTTCTTATTTGAAGTTCATATGCACAATGAGGTTATTCAGCAATGTCATATTCAGCAGCTGCAAATGGAATAATTGTTTGATCTGCATATGGATTTGCAATGATATTTTCTTATCCTTGTGCTACAAGAGTTAGAATTTCAATGAAGAAAATTTTTAATGACGAAGGATATAATAGTAAAGGAAAAAATGCAAAATAAAAATAATGAATTTAAAAATAAGGCTATTGAATTATTTATTGACAAAACGAAATATTCAAAAGATCAAATAAAACAAATAAATAAAATAGAAAATGGATTTAGTAACAACGCTAATTTTTTATTTTTACTAGACAATGGAGATAAATTTCAAGTTAAAATACCAAAGGGTAAAAATACCCTATTCCCTGATATAAAATCTGCGTTTCTTTATGATTCTTCAATATACATTTATTTAAATGAAAATGGATTAATGATTAAAAAATGAATTGAAGGCAAACATGTTGATTTTTCAGAAGAAAAGCATGCAAGATGAGTTTTAGATGAAATTCAAAAACTTCATAATATTAAGATAGAGTCTAATGAAATGGGGATGTATGATATCAATGCTTATAGAAAAAAAACTAACATACCAACTAAGTTTTTAAAAGAGTTTGATGTTTTATCTACTGAACTGCAAAAATATGAGATAAGTTTTATACATGGTGATATTAATCCAAAAAATGTTTTAGTTACTAAAAGTAGGGCATTATTAATTGATTTTGAGTGATCTAAAAACGGTTATTCAATTTTAGATTATGCATATTTAATTGCATTTAGCAAAATTAATATTAATCTTGTCTCAAAGGTTACAAATTATAATGTGCAAGAATTAGAAAAAATGGTTAGATTTGTACTTATTCACACACTTATGTGATGTGAAAATGAACAAACTGATAAATCAAGTATTTTATCTAAAGAAATAATGGAAAAGCTTCAAATAAATTAAGGTATATTAGGATAAAAAATTAAGACACACTCAAAGTGTTGGACATCATGCGAGAATATTCGTATGGTGTTTTATTATCCAAACATCTTTGAACTCTAATA
>NZ_PSZO01000016.1 GCF_004335975.1 Mycoplasma marinum | reverse complement strand
TTTTCGTTATGCTCTTTTTTCATGTTAAGATAAAATTACAACATAGGAAGTAGTGAGATTTCATGAAAACTAAGTTTACACAAAATTTGCTACTCTACCAACCTGTATGAAAAGACCTATAAAGGGTCTTTTTTAAGATTGTGTTTACCCCTTTAGTTTTTTATAGAGATGTAACGCTACATTATGGAAATTATAATGCATAAATTAATTTTTTGTTGTCCTTGTTAAATTAATGTTTACTTATATCCATATCTTTATTATGTTTAAGGATTTAAGAGTTATGCTTAGATTTATGTAGGAAAAGATGCTTATTTTTAATATTGCTTAATAATAGTAAGTTTTTACTTACAAAAGAAATTAGGGAGATGTTTTTTAAGTTTAAGTATTCAACTTTTGTCATTGTCACTTCTTTTAATAATTAATATATTTTTATGGCCCTTGCTTCTCCACCCTTTTGCATATAAGTTGTATCATCCATTTTCTCAATATATGGTGATGGACCTGCTTGTAATTCTATAAAACCTCTTTTTTTAAAGAAATTTATTCGACCCCTCTTAGCTTGTAATCATATAACTTTTTTCGGGAATTTATCATTACAAATTAGATTCAAAACCTCCGTGCCCACCCCTTTCTTTCTGTATTTTTTATTTATTTCAATTCTTGCTATTTCAATTGAATCCATTATTGCCACTTCTTGTTTTTTGCGATCGCCCCTGAATCATTTTCTGATTTTTACATTACCAACTATTGCGTGATTTTGTTTTATAGCAAAACGAATTATGTCTCTTCCTCTTATTGGGTCGATATTCTCTTTTTTAATTATTGATATATTCATAAAATAATAATATATTAATTGAGCACTATTTTAAAAATAATTATGAAAAATGAACTTTTATATTTCTAGGGCTTTGTAATAATTTGTGCGTCTTCAAGATGATTTTTGTGAGACTCCAAGAGGTATTCAAAAACCCTAGGAGAGAAATAAAATTTTCAAGTATGGCACAAGTAAAACTTGTCCAGAGAAGTTAAAACTAGGTGGCATTAAAAATCTGAGATATGTTGGACCAAGAACGGCTAAAGCAAGAATGATACAATAATTGGAAAAAACAAGAAAATTAATAAGCTTAAAAAAAGAATAAATGATTAATATATTAAGCGAATTAGATTCAAATTGCACCTTAACAATAAACGGATTTATTCTTTTTATTTATTCATAGTTGGTATTTTTATGTGTTTAATGCTTTGAGTTTACTCAAGAAAAAGATTTGTAAAAAGTATCACTTTTTTCTATTCTTTGAATATTATCTAACCTTATTAAAAAAACCTGTACGAATGAAAAATATCAACAACTATTGAGTTTAGATTCAAAAAATACCCTGCTTGAAGGGTGTTTTACACGAAAAATACTATTAGAACAAAAATCAAGTGAATTGCAATTATCGCTACATTAAATAATAATCTAGCAAATCCTGAATATCTTAAGGCAACGTAGAATGTTTGATTTTGCTCAATATTCGCATCAACTCGCTTCAAAACAAAGTCAGCTTTTTTAATTTGCTTAGCCGCACCAAAATCGAAAATAAGCATATAAGTTAAGGTTACCAATATGTGCATTGCAACAATTAGTATTGCTGCATATTTTAACACTCCTAAACCACTAAGGAAATATATTAATAAGTAAGATAATAGTTCTAACAATAAAAAGATTGGGACAAATATAAAGAATCTCTTCAATCTTTTAAATGCTAATTGTTTTGCACCTCTCCTATTTGGGTTGTATTTATTTTTTTTCATTTTTAACTTCGTCATATATTAATTATATACTTAAAAAGATGTAAGTGGTTAAAATTGGTTATTTGTGAAAAATTGTGGTAAAATTAGAATATGAAGATTGAAAAAGTTAAAAAAATACTAGACATTATTAAAGAAAGAAAAATGGTCTCAGTTACAAATTTACAGAAAGAATTAAACATCCCAAGAACATCATTATTAAGATATCTATCAGAATTGGAGGAAAATGGTGAAATTACCAAAACTTTTGGTGAAGTAAAAATTAGGGAATCGCATAGAGAATCGTGAGCAACAGGGAGAACGAAAACTCACAAAACTGAAAAAGGGAACATAGCTAAAATTGTTAGTGAATTAATTAAAGAGGGTGAAGTTATATTCATAGATGGCGGAACAACTACATTTAAAATAGCTAAAGAATTACATGATAAAAAAATTATTATTTATACAAACAATCTACTTGTATCCAGTCTAATAAATCCAGACTATAAACCCGAGGTAGTTTTTGTGCCGGGTAAGATTAATAAGAATACATTGTGTGCCGCATCCATAGAAACAATTAAATACATAGAAACAATCAATTTTTCTAAATCATTTTTAGGTTTTAACTCAATGGTTGATGGAAACTTCTCAACAACCAACTCTGAAGAAGCTTTTGTCAAGCAATCAGTTGCAAATTCAACTAAAAAGCAAGGTATTTACTTGGTTGGAGGTTCATATAAGATTGATTCAAAAGCTGCTCAATATTCTTTTGGCACAAGGGATAATGTAACCTTGATTACAGAAAAGGGGGTGGAATAATGCACTATACATTAACATTAAATCCTGCTGTTGATTACTTTATGAATTTTCAAGATGAAATTAGTAATCACCAAAAGACCGATTCATTTGAATTAATGCCTGGAGGCAAGGGTATAAATGCTTCAATTATTTTGAATAATTTAGGTATTGAAAATAAAACAATTTTTCTTGCTGGGGGAATGATTGGGAAGCAATTGGAAGTCTTAGTTAAAAGCAAGGGTGTTGGATATATTAAAGTTGATTCAGGCGTTAATACTAGAATAAACGTGAAAGCTAGTTTCGAAGATACTTACGAGATGAACGTAAGTGGAGAACCAATCAAATTCGAACAAGTTAAGTCTGAATTATTTGGAATTCTCGATACTATGGATAAACAAGATACATTATTAGTAATGGGCTCGCTGCCTAATGGATTCACATTTAAAGATTTAGAAACAATTATTCAAAGGGCATTCAACAATGAAGTTAAGTTAGTTTTTGATTTATCTAAAGATCACTTAACTAAATTAACTAAATATAGGCCTGAAGTAATTAAACCAAATCGTAAAGAGCTTGAAGAGTTATTTAACTGTTCAATTAAAACAAAAGAAGAATCATTTAAGTATGCCGAAAAATTAATTAAATCTGGAGCAAAAAGAGTTCTTGTTTCATTTGATAAAAGTGGTTCTATATACATTGATGAAAATAAGAATAAAAGAATAATAAATGGTGTAACTATCCAAGAAGTAAATGGTTCTGGTGCTGGAGATTCTATGATTTCTGCATTTGTAGCAGGAATAAGTCAAGAATTTTCTGTAAATGAAGCATTAAAATTAGCCTCTGCCGCAGGTACGGCCACGGCATCGGTTGCAGGTATTGCAACTAAAAAAGAAATAATGGATTACAAAAACAAAATTTTAATAAAGGAGAGATAAATGTCTACATTAAATAAACTATTTAATTCAAAAGCAATTATTTTTAATTTAAAAGCCACTTCAAAAGAAGAAGTGTTAAAAGAAATTGCCGCTAAGTTAACTAAAGAAAAATTTGTCAATGATGAAAAAGCTTTTTTACAAGCTTTAAAAGATAGAGAGTCACAATTTTCTACTGGTATTGGTGGTGGATTGGGAATTCCGCATGCACAATCAAAACACGTTGAGAAAAATGTTGTGCTTATTGCAAAATCAAAAAAAGGTATTGAATGAAATTCAATGGATGATAAACCTGTTCATACAATATTTTCAATAGCTTTAAGTGAAGAAAATGCAAATCAACAAGTTGAAGTGCTTGCTGATTTGTCAAAAATGATGATGGATAGTGAATTTATTAAAAATTTAAACAAATCCAAGAATAAAACGGAGCTATTTAAAGTGGTTTCAACATATGAAACTAAAAAACAAGAAACAAAGGTTATTTCTGGTGCTAAAAATATTGTAGCCATTACAGCATGTCCTACCGGCATTGCTCACACATATATGGCTGCTGAGTATCTTGAGGATGCTGCTAAAAATCTGAAATACAATATCAAAGTTGAAACGCAAGGTCGTCAAACTGAAGGAGTATTAACACAAGAAGATATAGATGCGGCCGATGTGATTATCTTGGCTGTTGATAAAGGTATTGACGGTATGTCAAGATTTAATGGCAGAAATGTTAAGAAAGTAGGGACAAAGGCGGTTATTGCCGATGCTCCAAAAGTCATTAATGAAGGTTTGGAAGAAAAAGGTACAACTAAAATTTCTGTTTCTGATTCAGGTTCAAATAATGCAGCTAGTACAGAACTTGAATGAAATGCATTTAAAAATGTATACAAAAACTTAATGGGCGGAGTTTCAAGAATGCTTCCATTCGTTGTTGCTGGCGGTATTCTTATTGGATTAGCATTCTTATTAGACTCGGGTGTTGTTGGGGGCAATCTTGGTGTAACAAGAAATATTTCAAGATGATTTGCTGGGTTAGGTAAAGTAACTTTTGGAATATTTGTTCCTGTGCTTGGCGCATATGTTGCTTACTCAATTGTTGGACCTGAAGGTCTGCTTCCTGGGTTCGTTGCCGGACTTATTGCTTCGGGTGGTGGAATCTTATACGGTGTAAATGCTACTGGTGGGCATATAAGTACTGGTTGATCCGATTTATGAGGATCACTAACACCTGGTGTTCCTGCTGATGTTCTTCAAGCTGGTTCGGGATTCATTGGCACAATGGTAGGTGGTTATGTGGCGGCTCTTGCTGTATTTGTTTTAAGAAAATATGCATTTGCAAAGGTAAATAAAACTTTCAGGGGTGTTGTTTCGATTATTGCTATGCCATTACTGTCGGTAATTATTACTGGAACAATTATGTTTGCTCTACAAATTCCATTGGCATACTTTGCATATGGACTAAAACTAGGATTGACAAGCTTGGGTAATAGAAACTTATTGTGATTAGTTGGTCTTGTTGTTGGATTTATGATGGCACTTGATATGGGTGGGCCTGTAAATAAAGCTGCATATGTATTTGCAACTGGTTTACTACAAAATGGTTCGCACTCAGAATTTGTTATTATGGCAGAAGTTATGATTGCCGGCATGGTTCCGCCAATGGCAATCACATTCTCTACGCTTGTATTTAGAGATAAAGCTTGAACTAAGAAAGAGCAAATTGCTGCTTATCCTAACTGATTACTTGGATTATTCTTTATTACTGAAGGGGCAATCCCATTTGCTGCTAAAGATCCAAAAAGAGTTATCCCTTCAATTATTATAGGTTCAATGGTAGCGGGGTTAATCATTGGTCTGACAAACGTTGGAGTTAATGCTCCACATGGTGGTATATTTGTCTTTGCATTATTAAGAACTTCATTATTTGCAAGTCAAGGGGCTTCAATTGGAATGGCAATCCTATTTGCATTTTTAGCTCTTGTTGCTGGTACTGTTTCAGGTGGAATGGTATTAGGTCTATGAAGAAAAATTGATGTTAAAAGAGGAAAATTAAAATTAGCACAATAACCAAAGTGTTATAAATATTTGTATAAAAAATAACATAATTCGCATTATTTTGTTTTGCGAATTTTATAATTTTTATCTTTTGCTTACATTTTGAGGTATTTCTCTTTATATTGAATAAAAAACAGTAATATTTAAAAGCTTATTTATCATAAATTGGATTATAAAAAAACTTGGGTAATAAGTTTTATTTATAATGGGTATATTAAAGCTAACTAGTCAAAGAAAATAACTTTACAAAAAGTACCATCTGTATAAACATAAATACTCTTACTATGAATCACATAATTGTTTTGTGTTTCGGTTTGTTTGATGGCTTCGCTCATCATTGTAAACTCTACACGGAACTTCTTTTCCTTAATGCACATAATACACAAATGTTTATGAAGAATAAAGAAACAACTTAAATATAAGTATTTCTATTGTATTCTTCTTGCTACGGAAATTCTTACTTATAATTATTATGTTTATTTTGTTTAAGATTTAATTTTAAGTTTGTTTAATAAATATATGTAAGAATATGAAAACCAAGCAAATAATGCTTGGTTCTTTATTGCAATTTAAATTATTACTTTTGAAATTCAATAAAAACAATACCTATAAAAGGCCTTTTCTTTTTTATCTGTTTACTTTAAATTCCATTTGTTTTTTAAGCTCTTGATCATCTATTTTGTATATAAGTTTTAGTTGTTCAAGCATTATAAAAACATCGGCCATTTCTTGGGTAATATCATCTATGTTATCTTTATTTCTATTTACATTCTTTATTAAAGCTTGACTTAATTCCGCAAGTTCTTCAACAGCTTGCAGAACTTGGCTTTTATCATTGGAAGATTCTAATATTTGTTTTATTTTGTTTTGCATATAAATATTATATAACTGCTTAAAATAGATTCATGTTATTTTTTGTTTACTCATAGTTAGTATCTTTGTATCATCGATATTTTGAAGTGTGTCTTGAAATTATTGGTTGGTTTTGCGATAATAGTTAACTTAAATATCATTGGTATGCTTTTGTGCATTTTCGATAGCTTCTTTAAGTCTTTGTTCCTGTTCAGAATTTAACATTCCTTTAAAATCTTCTGCAGAAATTCTAGTGTAATCAATCTCATGTGGGTCTAATTGGTTGAATAATCTAATAGTTCAATTGAGTAGTTCTTCAATGAATAATATTCCCGCAGTCTCAATTTTTAGTACATTAAATGCGTATCTAATATCAAATGAACGGGGACTACATTTCGCATTTCTGAATAATTTGTAAATTTTTTATCGTATTTTGCTAATTTTGTTTCTCCCCGTAGTGCATTGAATAGTCTTGAAAGGTTGATTTCACTTTCGGGAATTTCTTTTGTGTGGTTGACATCTTTAAATATACTATTGTGAATTATCTTTTCATAACAACGATCAATAAAGCGATCAACTTCATTTTTAAAATCATTATCATTATTAGTGTTTTTAATATATTGAATTAAATCTAAAAATTCTTCATTCCAAATCGACCTGTCATTTGATAATCTTATTGTGAAATCACAAATTCTAAAAAACGTGTGGTTAATTTTTTCTTCACTTTCCTTGTGCATGTGTAATAATTTTTTTATATTAGGCCTACTAAAATTTAAATTGTTGTACAAACAAAAAATTCATTCATCAAAGGTTTCAACTTGATCGGCGCTTTGTTCCAATAATTTATCCATCCTTCCATCTTTCCAATTAACTTTAGAGATAAGCAACTCCTTGATAAAATCTCTACCGCTTTGATTTTTCTTCATATATTTCATTAAGTGAATAACTTCTTTTCTACTTCAAATACTTGCATCATAATATCCCAATTCTTTTTGTATTTTGCATATTATCAATAATTCTTCATATATATCTTTTGAATATTTATCTTCTAAAAATTTACAAATTTCCTCGATTCTTTTCCAAGGATTTTTAGGTGGATGAATCTGCAATCATGAAAAATGATCTCCTTTGTTAATTTTAATAAAATCCATATAGTCTTGCCACGTTTTGCATGTATGATTAAATTTTTCACTGGCCAGGAAATTTCCAAACTGATTCAATTTATCAAAAGGATCACCTTGAATCTGCCCATACAATTTAAGGCTCATTTTCTCCAATAAATAGTGCTTAATTGACATTCCGGTCTTGGAACTAAAGTCCTTACTCCTTAAAATACTGGTAATCTCCTCCATATTAGAAAATTTCTGAGTTTGTGAATTTATCAGTGTGTTATCATATGCGGAATATGAGGTTGTATCAGTGCCGCGATGCCCAAGAAAGTCTAAGACAGAGGGGAAAACTTCTAACTCTAAATTGAATTTTTGAATTTTTTTCAAATATTCCACCTCTCTTGAAGAGTTTATAAAAACGAAATACAACAACTGATGAATAAATCAAAATTTCTTAAAATTACTTTCCATTATTTCTGACATCTCATAAATTAAATTATCAATGTTTTTCAACACAATATCTTCATATTCCTTAAATTTAAAAATTAGTAAAATACTTCAAGTTTTATAAGTAGTATAGTGGTTATCAATGAAGTTTTTAAGTCCTTCAAAATCATCGAAATCATCAAAAGCGAATGGCTGCTTATTATTTTTAAAATCATTTTCATACAACTTATAAATATCTGATTTTTTATCAGGTACCTCTTCTAAATAAATTTCTCTCTTAATCTTTTTAGTCAATTCAGAAAATGTAAAGGTATTTATTATTGCATTTTTTAAATTCTCATCTATATAACTGAATCGACTCAGAGTAGCATTGGCTAAGTGGTTAAATATATTGGGATATTGTTGTAATTCTTTTAAATTAATTTTCTTAATTGCCTTTACTAAGAATGTTTCAAGTTCATGACTCGCATCATTGTATCCAAATGATTCATACTCACCAATTATTGGCTCTATCTTTCTTAAAATTTCGTGAATTTCTTGAATGGTATTAATTTCGTCTAAAATCATATGTAAGTAACCAATTGGGAAAGTGGTGCTTGACAACATGAATTTTTTTAAAGATCCTCTCTCTAAAATTTGATCATTTTTTTCCAGTCAAAAAATAGGTCTAATTAAAGCGGGGTTATCTTTATCTGTTCAATCTAGAATTTCATAAAAACTCCTTAGTGTAATTTGAGTTTTAAATTTTCCTAACTTAGGTTTTATTCTATAATATAACTCATTATCAATTAAATCTTTTCTTTTGGATAATTTTGCAAAATTTACACCAAAGTCACTAGTTTTAACTTTTTTACTTATTCCCTCTCAAAAAGTTTTAAGGTCTTTCTTATATTCGTTTCCGAAATTAATGTTAACAACCTTAATGCCCATTTCTCTATATATTTCTTTAAATCTCTCGATATAAAATTTATCGATTGGTTCATGAACAATCAATATCACCTCTTTTAACTCATCAGCCCTTTTAAAGTCTTTAAACACTCTTAATAGGTGTTCTTCTCTCATGGATGAGCCAATTATTATAATTGTCTCTATAAAATCATCTTTTTCATTATTGTCAGACATCAACAAACCCCTCATTTTAGTTTCAACTTTCGAAGAATGTTGAACATAGTCTCCCATTGTTAATAATGAAGGTTTTTTTATTTGTCTTTTATCATCTACAACGCCATGTAAATGAATTATATCTTTATCAATTTTGATGGGTTTATCCTCGATGAAATTAATGGACGTTCTATTGAAAATATTTTCTAAAACCAAATCATAATTTAGTGTCATGATTTTTAGTTTATTCCCTAATTTTTTAAATAAGTTATCATAACCCTTAACAAATCAAACATTTTTACTATGGGGTAACGGATCAATATTTAAAATAGGTCGTTCTTCATTGAAAGAAAGTAGCATTTTCGGATCTCCTATTTTTTCAATAATACCCTTTGAAACCAATCCTTTCTCAAATTTCGAATACCTCTTTTTGGTGCTGCTAATATATTCCCTGAATGATTGCTCGCTTAATTGATCTCAATTCATCGCTCCCCTGGCGATATTGTAATTAATTCCAGAACCAAACAAGAAAGTTAACCTTTTATTTCTAATTGGTGAATTAATATTTTTAGTGACTTCATTTATTGCTTGCAGTATTTTTTTATTTTTTGTCATACAACTCCTTTTATTGATTATATAATTACTTCATGAATAAAAAAATTAATTACAATGAATATATTGAAGAAGACCAAAATATAGACTATATTAAACACTTTGACAAAGAAACCACGACACACGAAAATGCAAGTATAATTTCACGATTTTTAAAATTAAATAAATTTAAAACGGGGTTTATTGAAGAGTCTTTTGGATACGGAAAAACGGAAGCTGCCAAATATTTAAAAAAATACAAAAACCAACTTGGATTAAAAAATTGAAAAATAACATACATTGATGCAACAATTTTAGAAATGTATAGCGATAACAAGTTAAATGTTTTTTCTAAAATCATAACTTTAATAATGGAAAGTTTTCAAGATGAAAATGAGGTGGGCGAACTATCACTGCAACTATCTAAAGTAAATAATATATTAAAAAGAAAAAATAACCATCTAATTAACTTTGAAAAAGAATTATTATCTTTGAAGAAAATATTGAATAAATACAAGAATTTAATAATTTTCGATGAATTGGATAGGATTGATAAATCATTTGCTAAATTTTTGATGATTTCAATAGGGAATAACATTTCTTCCAACAGGAACATTTTACTTTGGGTAATTTCTGATAGAAAAAGAATTTTTGGGAAAGACAATGTGAACGAGATTGAAAAATATGCAGAATACAAGGTTCGGTTAAATGCAGTGAATTCATTTAAGATATTTGTAGACGAGGCTCAACTTCAATTCCCCTTGAAGAATATATACTTTATTAAGGAAATGATCAATGACTGATTACCTAGAAAAATTATCAATATTGTCAATCTTTTCAATGCCTCTATTGAAGCATTTGAAAATAAAAATATAAAAGAAGACCCAGAAGAAATAGCGATTCATTTTTTAGCATCAATGTTTTACTATAACTTCAAAGCAAATAACATTAAACATATTTTTCACTCACAAAATGGTGGATTAAATAATGCAAATGCACTTTTTTCTTCACAAGCAGAGGATGTGTTGTACAAGAATTCGATTCCTACGAATGGTGAGCGCGCTTTTACAATAAATGGGGATATTTTCAATTTCACCTTTCTTTCTAATGGTAAATTTGAAGTTGAACGCAAAACATATTTGAGAGTTGAGGAAATCAAGTCATTGATGAAGGAAATGAATTGACATGTATAAAAAATTCACTTCATTAGACAAAGAGAAACTCTTTAATTCTTTAGAAAAAGATAAAAGTATACACAAGCAAGCTATGGTCATCCAATCAATTTTAAATGATTACTTAGACTTAAATATCCTTGAATTTGCACATTATATGAAAGAAGATGTTTATGTAAAAGGGTTGGAAAGTGGATTTAGTTTATACTTTCAAAAGATGGATAAATCAAACGATCCAAATGAACAATCAACATTTCCAACTTATTGTTGAACAACTAAAATAGATAATATACAAATGTGGCAAGCCTATGGGAATGAAGATGAACCCAAAGCTATTATGCAAACGATTGGTTGGAAGGAGATTGATAGACTTACTTCTGAACATCCAATACTATTTGGTCCAGTATTTTATCTAGAAGAATTCGAAGAAATTAAAAAAATATTAAAGGATTTGGAAGAAGAATATCAAGTAAATAAGTTATGTGAAATATTTATGAATTTTTGCAAACTTAATTATTGAAAAGATGAAGAGGAGTATAGGATGATTTTAATAAATGAAGATGAATTTTCATACATACCTTCAAACAGCTTCAAACATTTACTTCTATTGAATATTGAACCCAAAAGAGTGGGTGACTCCAAAACTAGAAAAGAAATCAGTAGTAGAAACCACAATAAGCGAGTGATCGTTGAAAATAAAACTCTACACCATACAAAAAAGGAGAATGCATGGAATACACAACAATAATAGGAATATACGGAATATTTTTTGCCTTGATGTCTGCATCTTTTATAAAAAACCTTTATTTTAATGCTAATTCATTTTCAAGGGCGATAAGACTGCATTCATTTTCAATTTATTTATTTTACGTATTGTCGACAATATTTGGAATTATCTTTTTAATTAAATATAAAGATAGTGGGATAAGCCTTCACAATAACTTAAATCTTGCTTCTTATGTACTTTTGTCATTGCTAGCAACGGGGTCGATGTTATCAATGGATGAAAAAAGAATATCAATTAGAGATGGTTGGAAATACCAGGCGCAAGTCTTTGAAAACTTTAAAAATTCAAGACAAAATAAGTGACGAATTTTCGGAATATTTCAAGAAGTTCTAAAATGAATTGTTTTACTTTTAACAATTGCTATTTTAATTTGAATGCTGGTAGTGTCGCATGAGTTGGGAACTCAAAAATGAGTGATTCCATTTGCATGTATAAGTATTTTTCATTTGGTGTTTAATTATTGTATATTGATGTATCCAAGAAGCAAACTCATAAATTTAAATACAAGATATAATTATTTAAGAGAAATTATATTAAATAAAAAGGATCTAAATAAAGGAACTAAAAAAGAAGTTTCTAAAAAAGCTCTTGAAATATATAACAAAATATTCACTGATTCAATTTTCTATAAGAAAAACGTGGCGACAAATAATGCAATTATAGTTGAAATAGGGTTATATGGCGGAATAGAAATTGAGGAAATAATTAAATACTCTAGAAATCCGCTTCAATATAACAATTTGTTAACGATGGAAGAGTTCGAAGCGAGATATCCAAAATATAAAAATGAGAAATAAACACACAACTAAAAATATAAGTATTCCTAATATCATACAAAACACTTATTTATGATTTTGTTTTAAATTTATTTTTTTAAGCATTACTTCCCATTTCCCTATTTAATATTCATTATTGGTTGCTATATCTTTGTATGCATCCATTATTCTTTATTGAAAATAACAATATCAATAATTAATATATAATTTAATTATGAAAAAATATGATTATTTTATAAGTTATTCATCTCAAGATGAAGTATATGTTAATAAAATTTATGAACTATTGAGTAATGAGGGCAAGTCTGTATATAAATACAATCGATGTTCTAATCCCGGGAATATTTGGGAAGAAATTTCCAATGGTATTGATAATTCAGATGTTTTCCTAATTTTTCCTTCTTTTGATTCTGAGCAATCTAAAGCTGTTAAAAGAGAATTTTCAATTGCGATGCATAGAGATGTTAATGATGATTCATTTAAATTGATACCAGTTTACCTTACTCCTGGTAAGTTTATAAATTGAGCGATTGACTCGCAGTTAAGGATTGAATCTTTTGATGAAACACCAGAAACAACAGTTAAAAAAATATTAAGTTTTATAGAAAATGAAAGATTGAATTATCAGCAGCCCAATTTACCAATTTTTTGAAAAGTTGAGGGTGGCATTTTGGAAATAGACTCCAAGCGAAATATAATTTTACCAAAAATAAGATTGTTATTAACTGATGAAGGCATAGCCAAAAATAATGGAAGTTTAGTATCATTCGGGGGTCTTGAACATGAAAAAAACATGAGGATATTACCAAATGGAACAAAGGTGTTGGATATAAACATCAAACAATTACAATATATAGGCAACAATAGACCCATAGGAATTGAACTTAAAGACATAAACATCAAGCCAGAATGAATTTTAGATTTTGCAATACTAGAAATCACTGGTAAATTTTATAAATGCATAAGAAATAAATAAAAATCACATTTTTTTGTGTAATTCTTGATTGAAATTTAAAGCGCGATACTTAGAGTTGGAATTTAAGTGAGGTGCTTTTTACATGCGAATATCTAAAATAGATGAATAAAATTCCCTACATGACTAAATGAGAATCTTGTGTGAAAATGAATAGGGAAATAAAAACCGGGCGTTATTCGCTTGGTTTTTGAATTATTCTGTAACCACAACTACTTTGATGCCGAAGTAGAGCATTATTTTTGAGTGGGGGTGATTATACCTATTAACCCTGCCACAACTTATATATGCTTTCTTTACCTTGGATTTTAAGTTTGGTCATTCCTTATTAGGGTGTGAGGTTGCCGCACTAGCGCTCCCATGATGTGGAACTTGCAAGTGTGTATTATTTTTGATGACACCATCCATATTATTTTAAATCTTTTATAAGATTGATCTCCAGTTAGCATTCATGTATCGTTATATGTCATTAGAGAACTTAAGTTAGGATCCTTGTATGCACTGGTTTCTTTGGGGGCTTGTATTGTTCAAGCTCCCTCTATTATTTTTTCTCCAATATCCATTTGTTTAAAAGGGATGCCTAAACTCTTTAAATATTTTATAAATTTTTTTATTTTTGAAGATTTATACATCAGGTTAGGAAATATTATTTTCTCCACCAAATCATCATCAATCATATCCTTTAAATATTTATAGTGATCATAATGTCAATGTGAAATTACCACCGTATATTTTTTAATTTTTATTTGACTTTTAAAATTGGAGTATTTAATAGTTCCACCAACATCCATGATGAAAGAATTGTTTTCATCGTACACGGACAATCCTTGACCTACATTTAATAATTTTACTTTGCTTGGTTTGGTTGCTGTGATAGGTGGCGTTGATGTAAAATTAAATGCATCAAGGTGCAATCTCATTTCTTTTAATTCCTTATAATCATAATTCTTGATTTTAAACTCTTTTAAATCCAATCCTATTGGAACACCAAAACGTATTTGATTTTTATTTACTTTTTGTTTTATCTTTCTAATGAACGCATCAAGTGGAGCCCTACCTGTTTTTATTGAGGGGGTATTGAAATTAATTTTATATGATGCAAAGCTTTCTGCTTCAGTTTCTTTTAAGTAGCGGAAATTACTTGTATCAATATATTCATCTTTAATTTTATCGAAATAAAGTGTGTTTTCCTCAGTATCAAACTTTATTGGTATTACTTTGCTATTTATAGTTTCCATTTATCCTCCTAATTAACTTCTTAATTATAAAATATTAATTTGAATTATTAAAAATTGCATGCCTTTATTTTTGAAAAAATTAAAAAATGTTTCCTTGGATCTGAAATGTGATCTAATTTTATTAAGTTAAGGGAGAGATATGACAATTTTAGAAAGAAAAAGAAAGTATAAAGCATTTGAAGAAGAAGTTAAGAAAGTGTGAAAGTACAATGTTCAAAAAAGTATATTTAATAAAAGCATTTCACCTAAAGGAGCATTTTATAAATATGCAACTGGTGGAACAAAGGATAATGGGAAATTTAGTGAAGACATAATGAATAATCCTAGAGAATTATTTAAGTATTTTGTGGCTCATTTATTGAATGATTCAAAAGAATCAAAATTTAAATGATGATTTGTTGATTCCGATATTATAAACAATGTATTTTTAGATGAGAATAAGAAAGAGTTTATTATTTTTATGAATAAATTTAACTCTACTAATTATGAGTTATCTAAAACAAAAACTACTGCGGAAAATATATATGAATATTTCATTAATTCAGATAGTGCAAACTTATTGAAAAGTGGTATTTCCAAATCTCTTACGGCATATATTTGTGGGGATTTTAAAAATAAATTTTATAGTTCAGAAAAAGAAAAAAATATACGAGATGTTTATTCTAAAAAAATTGTATGAATTACAAATAATGATTATCATGGCACAATAGAAAAAAATAATTCTGAATACAATGTATGAGGTTTACCATCAATATTTTCAAAAATAAAATTCATGGAGTTCCAAAACTATTCAGATAGCAATTTATTTACTGTAAAAAGTGATTTCAATGATAATCAAATGAAATACATTGATGTCAAGGGTTCATCTAAAAATGCGAATAATGGAAGAGTTGTCGTTGTACCTATTCAAGTTTCTGAATTAGTTTCATTTATAAGTGATGTAAAAGATGAACACGGAACTATTGATTCACTTTTTACACTGAATGTTAGGGATAGAAAGAAAAGTAAAAATAAAGTTTCAGATTCAATAATAAATTCTATTTTGGATAATCCCGAACACTTCTTAATGCTTAATAATGGTATTACTGCAATAGTTGATAAGATTGATATATCGATTTCAAATAACGAACCTAATATAAAATTTGAAAATATTAAAATAATAAATGGTCAGCAAACCTCTAATACACTATATAAACACTATTATGACAGCGAAGAAAATGCAATGCCTAAGCAATATTTTGAAGCAAGGATACTTATGAAAGCTTATATGGTTCCTTCTAACGCTTCTGATGAAAGTAAATATGAGATTTATAATGCAATTTCCAATGCATCAAACTCACAAAATGCCATTAAAGCAAAAGATCTACTATCAACTAGAAAATTCAACATGATCCTTCAACAAAAGTTACTAAGAATAGGGATAAATTACTCATATAGAGATGGAGTATCAGATTTTTCAATGCAGTTAAGCAAATTGCCTAAAATCACTCTTAATGAATTAGTTAAAATGCATTATATATTCCTTAGTGGTGAAGCATGAAAAAGAGGTTCTATTGGTAAGGTATTTGATTCTATTATTGGACTTCAAAAACCTAGGCAAAATAGTGCGTTATATACATACTCTAAATTATTTAATACACAATCTCCTGAAGACCTTTCTGAGCAATTGGTAAATATTGCCACTCTTCAACTATTTTATAGAAACAAGAAGAAAGAATTGGGTAATGAAGTTCAATCACTTGATTTATTAATATACTTAGCTTTAGTAATGCAAAAATATGGTCAAAACGGTTATGGGATTGAAATAGAAAAATTTGTATCCTTTATAGAATATTTTAAACCTAAAGATGTTGATTCTAATAACTTATATAAATCAGCAAAACACATCCCATTTTTAATAGATAGAATTTTTACGGAATACAATCTTTCTGAAACTGAAGAGTATATTAAAAATAAAGAATTTTTAAAATAAGTAGATTTATTCTATTTTTTTATTTACTCGTAGTTAGTATCTTTATTATGTTTAATGCTTTAAGGCCTTTAAGGGCTAATGCTTTGGGTTTATGCAGGCAAAGGAATAGGGAGATGAAAACCAGGCGTTATTCGCTTGGTTTTTGGAATTGGATTTATTTAATTAACTGTTAAATTGATTAATGTCTATATTGGTTGTTTTTCAAGTGGAGTATTCATTGTTGTTATGTATTTTAATTTTTTCAACATTAGGAAAAATTTTGGTAATTTTAGATATTTCTTTTTCTTGATCGAATGCATTGCTATTATCAAAATAAGAATAGTAAATAACCTTTTTAATTTTATTTAAATCTATATTAGGTATTTTCTCCCTTAAATAAGGGAGGTCATTTCCAGAAAGTGAATGGCCAATCACCAATGCTTCATCAACCTTTGAAAAATCTTTGCCAACATCTATAGTTCCACCTGTAGATTTATTGAAAAATAAATTATTAAAACCTATTTTATCTAAGAAATAATTTAAAATTTTTCTATTTTCTTTAGTTTCTTCTAGATTAACAACACTTAATTTTTTTTCAATATTCAATGAAGATATAGGTAATTGGTATAATCCTAATTTTATTTGCTCCACATTTTTAGGGATAAAACCATCAGCAATCATCTTGAAATTATTTGGTGTAGACTCATCAATGATTCCGTGTATATGTACAGCTTCATTTTTGTCATAATATTTTAGTTGTTTAGAATAAAATTCAGTATAGTTATAATTAACAACGAAATAATTCTTTTTCTCAAAAAGGTTTATATATTTTGCCTTGATTTTTAGTTTTGTGTTCGCTTCTGTGATTTGTTCTTTGATTTTTCTAATTAAAATTTTTTTTATTTCGATTGTTAAATCATTAATTGAATGTTCCTCGCAATACCTATCTTTTTCCTTGTCAGTGGTAGTATTCCATTTATCTTTAAATTTATTAAATAAGTTTAAGAACATATTCTTGACTAATCCTCTTTCTTCTGGCACACCTCTTCTTGAAATTAATTGATGAACTTCCGCGGGCAGTGTTTGTTCTTCCGTAAAAGCTGATCTTCAAATCGCTACCGAAAAGCCCAACTCTTTTTCAAAATCATTTCACCAATTATTTACTCTATTTTTAGAAAAAAGAAAATTCATTTTTGAACTTATTCCACTCAATGCAGCCCTTGAATTCTCATCGAATATTTCTCTTCAATTTGTTCGCAAACCATGATCAATATCCATTCCATTGCCAATAATTATTATTCTTTTTATTTGTTTTTTCATAAAATAATTATATTACTATCCACTTCTCGTGGTGCTGGATTTTGTTATTTATAAATATCATAAATTATGTCCGGGTTTCATATATTGAAATATATGTATAAAAAAGAATATAATTTTCCTATGTATAAAGAACAAATAGAACAACTTATAAAAGAAGTGTCTAAAAAAGACAATAATAGAATAATTGTATCGGGAGATTTTGGTGTTGGTAAGACAACTATGGTAAGAAAATTTGCTGAAAAAATAAAAGGGGGATTTTGTTTCAATGAAGAGGGTGTTGAGGGTTGCAAAAACAAGAAGGCGCCTGTTAAGTATATTGATGCAAATCAAGACATGTTTCATGAGGAGACTATTGCCAAAATAGAGGGGATTGGAAGCATAAAAAAAGAAGCAAAACATTTTAGCGAAAATAAAATTTGAGATTGATTATCTGTGTTGTATATAAAAAATAAGAAAATAATTTCTTTTGCTGGAATCATTGCAATTCTTTTAGCTATTGTAACTATTATTCCCTTAGCGTTTGAAATTTCTAAATGGTATTACATGGGTTTGATAATTTTAATGCCTCCCCTGATGTTGATGTTAATGTTCCTTGTATTGCATATTTCTAAAATAAAGCACAAAATAATAATTGTAGATAACTTGGATAGGATTAAATTTAACTCTTTTGAAAAAATACTTTCTTATAAGTTTTCAAAGAATAAAATAATAATTTTTATTTTTGATTCTCAAAATATTGCGGAAAGGTATGTAGAAGAGTATGGGCGTGACTTAAAAGATCCATTCAAAATTTTTGAAAAATACTCCACAACCACCATCAACATTGAATATGTAGCACGACAACAATTGCACAATTTTTTTGAAGAAGAAATGCCTAATATGAAGGATAAAATGCAAGAAATTATATATACACTACAAAATGCGGAATTTTCTAATTTTAGAACATTGAAAAAAATAAATGGAATATTTCTAGACGCACTACCCATTGTTGAAAAATTAGAAATGGATATGCATGATTATTACTTTATATTATTAATAAGAATTTTGGATCCTATTATGGCTAAGAAAATATTCCATGAACCTAATTTTTGTAGGAACAACATTAATCAACCATCTTTCATGTTGGGTATGGGTGAGTTTAAAGAGAGTTTTGATAAGGTGACACTTGAAACGTTAGGAATCAAAAACGATAATTCACAGATTTCAAGAGTAATTACATCTTTTATGGAGTCAAGGTTAGTTTCATATAATACTTTGTGATTTTCAAGTGAAAATAAAGAATTATATTTCTTTGATTATGAATTAAAAACAATATATAAAACAGCCAATGAGATACATGAATTATCCTTTGTTCGTGCTGTTGATGTCTTTAGAAAGCAACAATATAAAGGTCTTTTTGGCGAAAGATCCCTTAAGAGAATTGTGGAATTAATGCCAACAACTGCATTTGAAGAATTTTACTCTTCTAATATTTTGAATTCCGTTATTCAAAAATTAAGTCCTGCTGACTTTGTTGAAAAAATTAATTTAAAGGATTCTGGAATAATGAGGCGTTATGAATTTTTAGAAGAACTTGCTGGGGGTGTTATTGATAAATATATGTCGGGTGAAAAGAAACGCGACATAATAAATCCGCGACATATATGTTTTAAAAATAATGTAGTTATTTATATCGAAAGCAGCGAAGTAAAAATATTTAAAGACTTTTTTGATGCGGAGTTCCAAAAAATAAGAAGAGAATTAACAAAAACTAAAATGATTCAAATTTTCAAACAAGATTCTCATTCAATTGTAACAAACTTTTCATTCATTTACTTTTTAAAAGTATGATTTCAAGATGAAATTAGGGATCTTTTTAATAATAAAATGATTAACAAGACTTGATTTGAAACTACTGTATATTACTCAAGAAAAAAAGAAAATTTCATTTCCGAAGAAATGATTATGCTGATTTTGAGTGTTGAAGGAGTAAATCTCCAGAATGTTTACAATAATTTTGCGGGTGAAATGATGTATGTTGATGGCCAAGAAATTACTTTTAACGAATGGATTAAACAAAAATATCCTTCCTTTATAAAAAAATAAAAAAATGAACTAAAACGTTCATTCCAATATTGAACCTTGAAGGTTCTTTTTTATCTAATGATCCGTCTTCTTAATCTTAGATCGTTAACTAAACGTGGACAAATAAATTCTACATTTTAGATTGCATAAGCGCTAGTACTTGCTGACGTTTTTCAATGCAATCTTTTTTGTATTCTTTTTGTATTATATCATTTGATGTATCGCTTGATATGTTTATGAAATTCTTCAAAAGACATTTTTCAAGTTTTAATCGCTTTAAATATTCACCTTTCAAGCATCCAAAGAAATATTCAACTTCTCTATCACCCAAAGAATTACCAATCCTACCCATGGAAATTGAATACTTAATTTTTGAAGAGTTCTTAACAAATTTACTTGAATATTGAGAACCGTGATCAGAGTGCATGATGAAGTCCTTCTCTCTCTTTTTTAGTTTATTGAATGCATCTATAACTAGCTGATTATCATCATGCGTTGATAGGTGTCAAGATTCAATTAGTTTAGTTTTACGACTTATCACCACCGATAAATATATATATTATTATTTTTAACTCTTGCCGGAATGTAAGAAACATCAGTGGCGACTATGTTATCTTCCACCGAATTGAAATCCCTATTGACTAAATCAACATATTTAACTTTTGTATTTTTAGATTCTGATTTCTTTCTCGCTTTTCTTGTCTTAGTCTGTAAATTCCACCTATTCATATATCTTCTGAGTGTTCTATCATTAATTATTACATCCTAAGACTCCAAAACTTTGGAAAGTCTTTTTGAACCATAAATATAATGCTTTTATTGATGATATAATTTTAAATTTGGGTAAGGAAACCAAAGATTAAATCATTTAGGATCTGCTGCTTAATGGGCATTTCCAAATAAAGAAGTTTTGATTTTATTCAACATTTTATTGGGATATTTACAAATAAATAGAATTTGAATAGAAATAGATGCTTAGTATGATTCCTCGAATTATAAAAAAGTTAAATTAAGCGATAATGCGATAAAAATATTTGAAAGAATGTATAATTTTTTTATGCAAAAAAATAAAAAAATACACATAGCTAATGTCTATGAAGAATTATTAGAGCCAACATTACTTCAATTTGTAATCCCTATTTATCAAAGGAAATATGTTTGAAAAATTGAAAACATAAAAAAATTAGTAAGCGATATACTATTTTCTTATAGAGAAACAAAAAAAGTAAAGGGAGAAAAACAAGAATATTTTATTGGTTCTATGGTTTTTAAAAAAACTGCCAATTCATATCAACATAGTTTTACTATTGTTGATGGACAACAGAGAATAACTACATTATTTATGATTTGTAAAGTTATGAATGAAATTCACGAAGATATCATGAAGGATATATATTTTTCTCCTGGGAAAGATATTAGGATTCAATCAAATAATAAAAAATATGATGACATGTTAAAGGTTATTTTTGATTATGGCAATAACGTTATAGTGTCAAAAGAATTTACAATGGCGGTAAAAACGTTTGAAGATATTAGAAAATGAATGAATAAAGAATTTGATAGGGAGCAATTTATAGAACTTAAAGAAGCAATTAAAAATTTATATATATCACAAATAAATCTTAGGGAATACGAAGATGAAAGTGATTTTTTTGAAAGTATTAATTCTACGGGTGAGAAATTAGAAACATGAGATTTATTTAAAAACTTTGTTTTTAAAGATATACATAATTTAGAAATATTTACTCGAGAAAAAATTAAAAACAATGAATCAATTTTTGAGGAAATAATTGAACAAAATATTATTTCAAATTTTACTCCAGGAGAAGATGACGGACAAATTAAAAAGGAAAAGAACGATTTTTTAAGATATTTTTTAGATCATAAATTTAATGTCGGTCTAGTTAAAAAAGGTTATCCTGTTTACTTTGAGATAAAAAAACTATTGATTAAACAAAATGGAAATAAGTGATCGAGTGAGACACTTGGAGCTTTTCTTAAAGAAATGTCTGAAATTTCTGAAATATGAAAGACATTTAAGACAATTCCGAATATAGGTGTTAAATCAAAAGATAATAGGGAACACTTTTACAAAAAAGTAATATCAAAACAAAATCAATTTTTTCCTATGTATCTTCAAATGCACTTAAAGTACATCAAAAATAGTTGTGAATATTCAGAAAACAAGTATAAGGAAATGAAAATAGCTAAATTCATCACTTTTTATAAATTGAGTAGGGAATCAATTGGTAGAGGTTCCAAAAACCTAACTAGATCCATTTCAAGTTTTTTCAAAAATTTTATTGAAAAGCATCCGGGTGGGTCAATAACGGACTTCGCCAAATACACGTTTGCAGAATTAAATGAAAATCAAAGAACTCCGAATAAATTTGAAGTGCTATCTAAAATGAGGGATTTGGACTACAACAAAGACAAGGAAGCCATTAAAAATATTTTAATTGCTTCGGAGTTAAATTCTAATAAAAACGAAGTGTTGGATTTAGGTTTGAATATAGAAATTGAACACATATTTCCTCAAAATCCCTCTTCTGGGTGGCATCTTGAATACGGTAGTGATGACATGGAAAAATTCGCACTTAATAGAAATAAGTTTCTAAATTTAACTGTTCTTAGTGATGGGGCCAATAAATATGTTTCAAATTGAACATATGATAAAAAAAGGGAATATTTCATAAGAAATGATAAATTCTCCATAAATAAAATATTCTTGGATTTCCCAAAATATAACAAGGAGATGTTAGAGGCAAGGTATTTATTAATAGTCGAACAATTTTTGGGCCTTTTTAATGAGTTTTTCCAAGATGAGGATTTAGTAATTGCTAAAGTGTCCAAAACTCCAAAATCGTCAAGTGAATCTAAAGTACAAAAATGAGTTGAAGAGGGCGTTGTTGAGTGGAACTCTTTAAAAAGTAATTATAACCATAAGATTTTTGAGTACGCAGAAAAGTGTGAATCTGTACCCAAAGTAAAGATGAGAGTTTTTACAAAGGAATATGCAACATGAGCTTTAAGGAGATACCTATTAGAAGGCATATCCGGCCAAAGAAATGAAGCTGAATTAACAAATGGCGATATAAAAAATGGGTTTATTCAGAAAAGTACTTTTAACATGATTGGAATTAAACTTAAAAATTCACAAACCAAAAAAATCATTGGAAAAGAGCGTGAAAAACTCATTTCTTTAATTGAGGAATATGTTAAGGAATGTTATGGATAAATTTGATTTAAAATTCATTATAAGATATGTGTTCAATGGAATTTTTCTTTAAAACAGATTCAAAATAACTATCAATTCCTTTGATTCGACTGCAAATAATCAATTCTATCTTAATGCCTTCTAAATTTATTTTGTGAGAAATTTTTTCCTTGTAATATAGCAATTGACCAATTGCCTTGTATATAGAATCTTTGCCATTTGTAGCGGATTTAACTTCAATGATTTTCAATAAATCATCTTTAAATAATACTATGTCAATATTATCATATTCTTCTTTTGATAATCATCCTCTATTTTTGTGATACGAAACTATAACTTTTTTCATTTTTTCATGATAAGTGCTTAAATCGGCATCTCTTTGAATAGTTATTTGTTTTTTTTCGGGATCATCTTTATTTTCACGAGGTTCTGAATTTTCTGAGGAATCATATTCAAAAATAGATGTTATATTTTCAAGCGCAAAAGGACTTGCTGCAACTATATTCCCCGAATCTTGAATTTTATCTTCTTTAATGTGGTTTAGGTTTATGGCATTTTCAACATCGTCATTCGAAAATAAAGTATTGGTATATATGGTATTGCTCATTAAGGGCTCTTCTCCGTTTTTGAATGCCATAACTAAAACATCATTTTTTGTTTTCACTACAACAAATTGATCTTCAATAAAAATTGAATCTCTCAAATTATTGAATAACAACCCATTTTCAGATCTTTTACCTATTTTGTATTGTGCCTTTTTGGCATCATTTGATATTGCCATTGTACTTTTTTTAAAAAAGATTTGGGAACTGGAGTCTTCTATCATTTTATCTGAAACTTTGATTGGTACGTTACCTCAAAAAGGTGTATCTAAGAACATACCCACTCTATCAAAATATTTTTTTGATAAAGACGTTACGGCTATATGTGAAGTATGACCCCCTGCCTTTTTGGGTTTATTTTTTTGAATTAAATCTGCTGCAGGCATTTTTTTACTTCAAATAAAATCAACATCCCTTATTTGTAAATTTAATCTCAATAATAACGCTAATGCGTCTGCATCTTTCGTAATATCTTTTTCTGTAAATTTCATAATACCTCTTTTCTAATTTATATATATTATACGACTTTTTATTATAAAAAATAAAGCCCGGATATGTCCGGTTTATGTTAAGATTATATTTATGAAAAATAAAATAAGAGTTGCCACAATTTTTAGTGGAATAGGAGCTTTTGAACAAGCTCTTAAAAAAATGAATATAGAACATGAAATCATACTAGCTGTCGATAATGGCGAACTTTCTTTGCCTCTTAGCGAGGAACAAATACAGTTTTTAACAAAAGATAAAACAAACAAAGAAAAAAGAATGGAAATCAACACGATGTACGAAGAGCTTAAAAAGAAGAATTTCGTAAAAGAATCTTATTTAGCTAACTATAGCGTTGAAAATTTTGAATATGATGTTAAATATATAAAGGGATCTGATTATAAGGATATTTCTATTTTAGTTGGGGGTTCTCCTTGTCAAGCGTTTTCAATTAGTGGGAAAAGACTAGGATTCGAAGATACTAGGGGGACTTTATTCTATGAATATGCAAGAATACTGAAAGAAATGAATCCAAAAACTTTTATTTATGAAAACGTACCTGGTTTACTATCTCATGATTCCGGCAGAACTTGAGATGTTGTCAGAGCAACTTTTGATGAATTGGGCTATGTTTGAAAATATTCGGTATTAAATGCGAAACATTTTGGGATTCCTCAAAATAGGAGGCGTGTTTTTGTAGTGGGTATTAGAAAGGATTTAGCAAATGAAGAATTTAATTGACCAGAGGAAATAACTTTGGAAAAAGAGACTAAAGACTTTTTGGAATCTTCAATAGAGAATAAGTATTATCACGGTGAAAAAGGATTCAAATGAACCACAAAACCAATGTCTTTAAAGAAAAGAGTTAGCATAAATTCAACGATATCGAGAACTCAAGCTGCCAACCAACAATTTAATTGATGTGGTGATATGAGATTTGAAACAAAAATTCCGAAAAGAATCCAAGAAGATGCAAGAATTTGAAAAGGTAATTTCAAAGACAAATACGGTGTAGTTAGAAAACTCACTCCGAGAGAATGCCTTAGATTAATGGGGTTTTCTGATGAATTTAAAATAGAGGTTCCAGACAAGGAAATGTATCACCAATCCGGTAACTCTATAGTTGTTAATGTATTGGAAGAAATTATGAAAGAAATAATAAAAACAGGGGTATACGATGAATAAAAAATTAACAGTAGGAACTCTTTTTAGTGGAATAGGGGCTCCAGAATGAGCTCTGAAAAGGCTTGGAATTGAGCACGATATCGTATTTGCTTGTGATAATGGCGAAGTTGAATTAACAGCTGATGTCTCTAAAGAAGTTACTTTACTGAATAATCAAGGAAAATATTCGGAAGCAAAATTAGTGGTTGATGAAGCAATCAATAAAAGAAAAAGAAATTTTGTAAAAGAAAGTTATCTTAAAAACTATGAATTAGATGAAAATGATTTCCATCACGATGTTACCTTATTGGATGGAAAACAATATAAAAACAAGGTAGATGTTATAGTTGGAGGTTCTCCTTGTCAAGCTTTTTCAGCAGTTGGTTACAAAAGAGGTTTGGAAGATGCGAGAGGTACTTTATTTTATGAATTTGCAAGAATTATATCTCAAGCGCAACCTAAAGCATTTATATACGAAAATGTTGCGGGGTTGCTGACGCATGACAAGGGCAAGACGTGAAAAATAATATGAAGTATTTTTGAGAGTTTGGGGTATAACCTCCACTGAAAGAAAATCAATTCTAAAAATTATGGCATTCCGCAAAATAGAAATCGAATTTTTGTTGTGGGGATCAAAAAAAGGAATGATTTCACTTTTGAAGAAGAAGTAGAACTTAAATATACAATGCAAGACTTCTTGGAGTCTAAAGTAAAAATGGGCGACTTTTCATTTGATAGTAATGGATCGATTTATATTAAAAAAACATCAAAAAGAACTCTTTCAATTGATGATAAATATTATCCGTCCGAAAAAGTTATTAAACATATCATGAGTCCAGGAACAAAAAATTATTTCTCAAAAATAGCTACAGACCTACCCATTGCTAGACCCATACTTGCAACCATGCATAAAATGCACAGAGCCAGTGTTGATAATTATATTACAACCAAAAAAGGTTTGAGAATGATTACTCCTAGAGAGGCGACTAGATTAATGGGATTCACAGACGAATTTATAATACATGACTCTCGTCTTAGGGGATATAAACAAGCAGGTAATTCAATTGTTGTTGATGTAATGATGTCGATATGAAGGAGTTTATTGAAGGAATTGTAAAAGTTTTTTTTACCAATATCAAACAACGAAAAATATTAAACTTACATGTTGTAAGTCCTCGATTGAAATTTAAAGTGCAACACTTAGAGTTAAAATTTAAGTGAGGCACTTTTCATATGCAATTATTCAAAATAGGCAAATGAAAAGTCCCTACACGACTAAATGAGGAGACCATATGAATTATACAACTAAAAAACACTATAAACAAATTAACTTCGAAGAAAGA
>NZ_PSZO01000015.1 GCF_004335975.1 Mycoplasma marinum | reverse complement strand
GTGCAATATACTTACCCTTAAACAAATTTCTTTCTATTTCTCGTTTAATTGTAGATTTTGCTCTTTTAAGTCTCTTAGCTATTTTTGAAATGCTTTCTACAACATTAATTTAAAAGGTATTCTATTTTCATTCTTTCTTCAAAGTTAATTTGTTTTAGTGTTTTGCGTAATTTATATGGTTTCCTTATTTAGTATTGTGGGGGCTTTTCGTTTGCTTATTTTGAATAATTGTATATAAAAAGCGCCTCACTTAAATTTTAACTCTAAGTGTTGCACTTTAAATTTCAATCGAGGGTAGAATCCTTTTTGAATCTGCTTTTTTCGATCTTTAAGATTTTTTATTTTTAAATAACTTACAACCAGGTTCTCTTTTCATAACTGATTGTCTAAATGAACTTTCCTCTTTTTTGATCATTCTTTTAATATTTTCTCTATGCTTAACTACTACTAATATAGAAATTAGTAATGTAAAACCTGGAGTTATTCAAAAATGAACACAGTCAAAATAGCAACCACTGCCTGGGGACATTATAGTTGTTAACATACCATTATTGAATCAAGGTATTAAAGATAAAAACACAATAAATATTGTCATTGAAATTGAAGAGAATGAAATCTTATCAACAAAATAAACAATTACTCAAAAGAAGATAATAACTAATAATCCAGCTACTACATTCCATGCCATTACAAATCCCAAGAAAGCTGAAACCCCTTTTCCACCTTTGAATTTAAAAAATATTGGTCAAATATGCCCTGCAAATACAGCAAAAGCTACTAACTGTATATAAACATAATCGAATCCGTGTTTTATTTGAGTTTTTAAAATCCAAAATATAAATGCTGTTAATGTAACTTTTGTTCAGTCGATAAAAGAAATTAACATTCCAGCACCAAAACCTGTTTTTCTAGCCATATTTGTTGCTCCGGCATTACCAGAACCACTACTTCTTATATCCTCTTTCATCATCTTTTTAGATACTAATATTGATGTATTTAAAGATCCAATTAAATAAGCAATAATAAATGCTAGTATATTGAATCCTATTATATTTCCTAATGTATTTTCCATAATGGAATAATTATAGTGAAAAAAACGCTTTCATAACATATAATGTTAATATGTCTAATTACAACGCAAGCAGTATTAAAGTATTAAAAGGCCTTGAGGCCGTTAGAAAAAGACCGGGTATGTATATTGGTTCAACCGATATTAATGGGTTGCATCATTTAGTTTGAGAGATAGTAGATAATTCAATGGATGAAGTTTTGGCAGGTTTTGCAAATAAGGTAAAAGTCGTACTTAAAAACGATGGTTCAGTAATTGTTGAAGATAATGGTCGTGGTATACCTGTAGGTAAACATGAATCTGGAAAATCAGCGATTGAATTAATATTTACAGAATTGCACGCAGGTGGTAAATTTTCTGAAGGAGCTTATAAAACAGCAGGAGGGCTACACGGTGTTGGTTCTTCAGTTGTTAATGCAATGTCTATCAAATTAGAAGCTACCGTTTATAAAGAAGGTTTTGAATATCTCACAGTCTTTGAAAATGGTGGAAATATAACTCAAAAAACAACTAAAATAGGTCCAACTAACAAAAAAGGTACAAGAATACAATTCTGACCTGAATACAAAATATTTAAAAATTCAAAATTAAATTACGCAAGAGTTTCCGAAAGATTAAGGGAGGCTTCTTTCTTGGTATCGGGTGTGGAGATTTCAGTCAAATCAGAATTTGATAAAAAATCAGAAACTTTTAATTATTCTAATGGGATTGAAGCATTTGTTGAGTTCGTAAACACTTCAAAGACTAAAATTAATAAAAAACCCGTAACTTTTAAAGGTGAATCAAAAGAAATAGAAGTTGAAATTGGTTTCCAATATACAGAAGCTTATCAAGATACAATAATTTCCTTTGTTAATAATGTTAAAACAAGAGACGGTGGTACTCATGAAACTGCACTTAAAACAGCTTGAACCAAAACTGTGAATGAGTATGCGAGAATGCAAGGACTTATTAAAACAAAAGATAAAAATCTTGAAGGTACTGATATTAGGGAGGGCTTGACTGTTGTTATCTCAGTAAGAATACCTGAAAAAATATTAGAATTTGTTGGACAAACAAAAGATAAACTTGGGACTCCTGAGGCGCGTGAAATAGTGGATAATATTATTTCCCAAAAGCTTGGATTTTGGTTGCAAGAAAATAAAAAAGATGCACATTCAATAGTTAATAAAGCCAAAAAAGCTGCTGATGCAAGGAATGCTGCTAGAAAAGCTAGAAATGATGCAAGAAAAACAAAATCAAAATTGAATAAATCAAAAATATTATCAGGAAAACTTACACCTGCTCAAGCTAAAAAACCTGAAGATAAAGAGATATTTCTAGTTGAGGGTGATTCTGCTGGTGGATCAGCAAAACTTGGTAGAGACAGGAAAACTCAAGCTATATTACCTTTAAGGGGTAAAGTTGTTAATACTGAAAAAGCTAAATTAATAGACATTCTTAAAAATGAAGAAATTGGAACAATGATTAATACAATTGGTGCTGGAATTGGTGCTGAATTTAATCTTAAAGATGTTCAATATGGAAAAGTTATAATAATGACCGATGCCGATACGGATGGTGCTCACATACAAACTTTATTATTAACATTTTTCTTTAGATATATGAGACCGCTTGTTGAGGCTGGTATGGTTTATATTGCATTACCTCCATTATATAAAGTTTCTAAAAAAACATCAAAAGTAAATATTGAAGAATATGCATGAGATGATGAAACTTTGCGTGATTTATTAGAAAAATATAAAGGTGCTGACATCCAACGTTATAAAGGTCTTGGTGAAATGAATGCCGATCAACTTTGAGAAACAACAATGGATCCAAAAACCAGAACACTTATCCAAGTAACTGTTGATGATGCGGCAATAGTTGAAAGGCGTGTTTCTACACTTATGGGAGACAAAGTTGAACCTAGAAAAAAATGAATTGATGAAAATGTTATTTTCACTATGGAAGATAATTTCCAACAATAACCTTAAGTAGGTTATTTTTTTAACAAAATTAATTACTCTATAAATATTGATATTGAGCATGGTCCTTTTCTACATAGTTAGTTTTAATTTTAATAAAAAATATCAAGGTGCTAATAACTATTGTTATAATTAATTAATGAAAATAATATTAGCAGGAACACCTCAATTTGCTGTAAGGGCATTTGAAGAGGTTATAAATCATTTTGAAGTAGTTGGAGTTATAACACAACCTGATAGACCAAAAGGGAGAGGTCAAAAAGTTGTTGAAACACCAGTTAAAGAATTAGCCAAGAGATATGGTATTAAAATTTTTCAACCAGAAAAAATATCAGAAATTTATGATGAATTAAAAGAAATTGACTTCGATATTTTTCTAACTTGTGCTTACGGTCAAATAATTCCAGAAAAAATTCTTGAATTACCAATAAAAGCAGCATTAAATATTCATGGGTCTCTTTTGCCAAAATATAGAGGTGCAGCACCTATTCACTATTCAATTTTAAATGGAGATGATAAAACCGGAATTACATTAATGCATATGGTTAAGAAAATGGATGCTGGAGATATGATTTTTAAAGCTGAAACACCAATAGAGGAATCATATACAACTGGTCTTATGTTTGAAATACTTTCTATGGTTGCGGCGGACAACATACAAGATTGATTAAAAAAAATTGAGATGGATACGTTTGAAAATATACCGCAAGATGAAAAGAATGTTACCTTTTCTCCTAAGATTTCTAAAGATGAGTGTCAAATTATTGATAAACATACAGTTTATACTGCTCAAAGAATGATCAAGGCATTTAACCCCTTTCCTGGAGCATATATCATCAAAGGTGGAAAGAAATTCAAGATCTTGAATTACTCAACAAATAGTGAGGGAATTGAATATAAATTAAAAGATGGTTCTATTTTTATTTCTGAACTACAAGCACCTGGAAAAAAGGCGATGAATTACAAAGAATTTTTAAAAGGCAATGAGTTTTAAACTCATTTTTTTACTTGCTTTTTCGGAATATAAATATTATTTATTATTTTTATTAGCACTATATTAGAATTTAATTTATAATTTTTACACTATGAACAAGAAAAATATAAGAAACTTTGCAATTATTGCACATATTGACCACGGTAAATCAACTTTGGCAGACAGAATTTTAGAACAAACAAACACTATACAAAAAAGAGATCTTAATACCCAACATATGGATACTATGGATTTAGAACAAGAAAGAGGTATTACTATAAAACTTAATGCCGCCCAGATTGAATATAAGGAACATATCTTTCACTTAATTGACACTCCTGGTCATGTTGATTTTACATATGAGGTATCAAGATCTTTGGCAGCGTGTGAGGGAGCTTTGCTATTGGTTGATGCTACCCAAGGTATTGAGGCGCAAACGCTAGCTAATGTCTATTTAGCTTTAGATAATGAATTAGAGATAATACCCGTTATAAATAAAGTTGATTTACCATCAGCGGATCCTGAAGGGGTAAAAAAACAAATTGAAGATGTTATAGGAATACCAGCTGATGATGCTATTGAAATATCTGCTAAAACTGGTCAAAATGTCGACAAAGTTTTGGATGAAATCATCAAAAGTATTCCAGCTCCTGAAGGTGCAGATGATAATAAACCTTTAAAAGCGCTTGTATTTGATTCGTATTTTGATCCATATAGAGGTGTTGTTTTACTTGTTAGAATTTTCGAAGGAAGAATTAATAAAGGTGATGAATTTGTATTTATGTCTTCAGGAAACAAATTTGATGTTACCGAACTTGGTATCAAGAATCCTGCCGAGGTTAAAAAAGAATGATTAGAATCAGGAGAAGTTGGTTGAATAGCTGCTTCAATTAGGGATGCAAAAGATGTTGCTGTCGGGGATACAATCACACTTTCAAGCAACCCTACTAAAGAGCAACTTCCTGGGTATAAAAAACTAAATCCTGTTGTCTTCACTGGTTTTTATCCTATTGATGGTAAAGATTATGAACAGTTAAAAGAATCTTTGGAAAAAATCGCTCTTTCTGATTCGTCTATTACGTTTGAGCCTGAAACTTCATTAGCTCTTGGACACGGATTCCGTGTTGGATTCTTGGGAATGTTACATATGGAAGTACTGCAAGAAAGATTAGAAAGGGAATTTAATGTACCCTTAATAGCTACTGCACCTTCTGTAGAGTTCAATGTTTACAAGACAGACGGGAGTTTAGAAGTTATTTCTAACCCAACTAAATTACCAGACCCTTCATTTATTGATTATATTGAGGAGCCTTTTATTAAAGCTACCATTGTTACACCTGAAGTTCATTTGGGAGGGATAATGGAATTATGTCAAAATAAACGTGGTGAATATTTGGACTTGCAATACATTGATAATACAAGACGTAAAATAGTTTATAAATTACCTCTTGTTGAAATAATCTTTGATTTCTTTGATAAGTTAAAGTCAATTTCAAAAGGATATGCAACTTTTGACTATGATTTTGTAGGTTACGGAAAATCAGATCTTATAAAAGTCGATATATTACTTAATTCAGATAGAGTTGATGCATTTTCATTTATATGTCATAGAGATTTTGCTTACTATAGAGGTAGGGATTTAACTAAAAGGCTTAAAGAAGTTATTCCTAAACATAACTTTGAAATACCTGTTCAAGCAGCAATTGGAGCAAAGGTTATTGCTAGAGAAACAATCAAAGCTTATAGAAAAGATGTTACTGCTAAACTTTATGGTGGAGATAGAACACGTAGAGATAAACTTCTTAAAAAACAAAAAGCAGGTAAAAAAAGAGCTAAACAATTTGGTTCTGTTGAAGTTCCTCAAGATGCTTTTTTACAAGTCCTTAGAACGGATAATGATAAATAATAATAAAAACTTAGATAATCTAAGTTTTTTTATATAATTAATTAATAATGAACACATTAATAATATCATCCGCAACATTCGGGTTAATTATTTTAATAATTACCTTCCTATTAATAAAAACAAAAGATATTGCTAAGTACAATATTTTTATTTATGTTTCTTTATTTATTTTTTGATTTGTTATGCAAATATTCAAAACGAATCTTAGCAATATTAAAAATACAAGTGAAATAAATAGAATTTTAGTTGATAAACCTTGAGTATGGCCAATAATAATATCACTTTATCAGATGACACAAGTTATAGTTAGAATTCCAATTGGGGTGATTTGTTCTAAGTTTAAATCCCGTAAATTAGGCATTCAATTAGTGGCAGTGGTATTTATCGTTACAGCTACTACTACAATAATATCAAATTTTGCATTTTGATCAGTTATTGCAACTGTTATTGCTGCTGGATTTGTTGGGGCTACTTTTGGATTAAATTCACAATATTGATCTGAAAATTGAAATATTTCCAAAGTTTTCAAATCCTCTGTTATTATGTATACAATTCCATTAGCAACAGCAGCTCTTGGAAACATATTTAAATATTCTCTAACTAACGGAGTGATAGATATGGGGAGTTTAAGATGGATAATACTTGCTTCGTTAATATTTGGTTCTTTCTATTTAATTTTATACACATTGACCAAAGAGCGAAAAGAAACAATCGGTTTAGATTTAGGTGCTCCTGCTGAAATTGCTAAAACATCAAAAGGTTACTCTATGATTTGAAAATTATCTTTTTCGGCTTGTTCAATGGCATTTTTGAATAATTTATTAATTAATGAAAATGTAATACAACAAATGGGTATTTCAGGAACAAGTGAAAGCAATTTATTTTCATTAGTCTCAATTGTCACATTATTAGTTGCTATTTTTACCGGAGTTTATCTTGTTAAGAATTTTGATATAGTGCTTATTAAATATTTATCATTTGTAACGGTTGTAATTGGGATAGTTATAGATTTATTCTTAGTTATTTTAAAGGTTAATTTACCATTAGTTTGAGCACTTACAAGTTTACTTATAGTGTTTGGTTCAATTACATTCCAGATTACTTTATTTGGGGTTACATTACACTTAGACCACAAGCATCCCGCATTAGTTTTGGGAATTTTTCTTACAACAAGATCCTTCTCATATGGTGCTGGACAATTATTATCAGATGAAATAATAATCAATTCACCAATGAGTACAAATAACGTCCTTTTATCGATACTTTGTATTTCAATATTTATTACGATAATCGCAACTTTATTTTTTATTGTTAATCATAAAAAAATGGATAGACTTTATAAAACTCTTCAAGAATATGAATTTGGGTTCAAATAATATAATTAGTAATAAATTAGTAGTTAGTAAATAATTAGTAATAAATTAGTAGTAAAATAGTTTTTAATGTATAATATTATTATGGAAAAAGGTAAATTTACAAATGATGCATATATACCCTTAGGTAAATTAGAGCAAATGGACTCTAATATTTCATTATTTGTAAAAAAGTATAGATTAAACTTTACAACTATAGTAACATTTGAAAATCAATATGCTAAAATGATAGAAACACCAGAATTGGTAAAAAAACGTTATATAAAGAATGTTGAATTAGCAAGTAAATTAAATATAGAAGCAGATGATAATGATTTTATAACTGAAATTGCTAAAAGATTAGTTTCTAAGCAGGATTTACCGTTTGAAGTACCAAAAGATAAATATAAGATAATCTTGAAACAGTTTCAAGATGATGGTAATGATTTGACAATTATTACATCATGATTGATTAATGAGATTGATAATTTTATACATGATAATACACACATGGACCTTAGAAGGATGATTCCAGAATTATCTAAAAAGGATGAGAAGTTCATAATGGCTTATAATGAAACAACAAAATTTTATTCAATAGAAGATTATATAAAATTTGTTTCATGCTCATATGAAACTGCAAGAAGCTCTTTAGAAAGATTGGCTGGTCTTAATTTGTTTAAGAAAGATAAGCAAGGGAAAAGGTTTGTTTTTAAACCAACTATTAAACTACAAAATATAATGAAAGGCGGTATGAAATGAATTTAAAACCAATAAACAGCAATGATACAATAACTTTTATAAACACAAGCACATTTACAAAAACTAATGTTCATGAAAAACACGTTGTTACCGACCCTAAGAAATCAATACCAAATGGTATTTATGGGGTTATTAGATGAGAGTTGGTAAGACAAATATCTACAATGATATTATCTGGTTTATTATTATTAGCATCAATTATTGCGATTGTACTTGGAGTTCTTGTTTGAGATTTTGGTCCTATAACATTTTCAGTTCCAAGTATCTGTGGAATGCTAGCATTATATAGATTTGCAATATCGTCTATTGAATTTATTAGCATGAGAAAGGCAGTGGAGAGATATCGTCAAGATATTCAGGTAGGTCTTTCATCAACTCCACCATTTATATCTAAGTTATATATAGGGATGCATAAAAAACAAGTTGCTCATAATTGAATTACTTTTTCATTATTATTTTATGGCGGAATATCAACAGTTATTTTATGATGGTTAAAAGATGTTGATTGATGAATACTGCACTTTGATCAATGAATACATAACGGTATGGGAAGACCAGAATTAATCGCTACAATAATGGCGATATCACTATTGGTTATATCTATAGTTCATATAATATTTGCTATACAGAGAAGAAAAAGAATCAATGATATGAATATGTATTTCGGTGAAGAAATAGCACCAACATCACAAATAGAAGAGATAAAATCAATAAGAAATAAGGCGTATAGGAGACTATTTATATTGTCAGTTCTCCTTATATTAGTTGTGCCATTAATAATTTTAATGATATTAAGAATAATTAGAAGAAAGCGTTAGGCGCTTTTTTTGTATAATATTAATACATAAACATAGAGTTATACATATTACAAGGAGGCAACATGTCATTAGGATTAGCAATTGGTTTAATTATTGGTTTATTTATAGTTGGAATGTTAGTTGGTGGAGGAATTGGATTCTTTATTACTAAAAGATTGTTTGAAAAACAACTTAGAGAAAATCCACCAATTAACGAAAAAATGATTAGAGCAATGTTTTTACAAATGGGTAGAAAACCATCTGAAGCACAAATCAAATCAGTAATGCGTTCAATGCAAGCTGCTAAATAATAGCTTTTGCTATTTTTTTTAATCTATTTTGATACTTTTAAATAGCATAATAAAATATTAAAAATATCGATATTTGTATATTTTTAATATAATTAAATAGTGAAACATTCAAAACATAGAAAAAAAGGCATTTTTGCTGCTAGTGGAGTTGTCTTAACTCAAGGTTTGGAAGCTGTAATGCTGCCTATTATTTTTTATGCTGGATTTATGTTTATAATTTCTAAAAATAATGGTATTGCTTATTCAAGTGGAATAATGTCTATAAAAGAAACTTTTTCTTTAGTGTTATTAACTATATATTTGGGTCCTACAATCATGAAGAGAGTTATTAAATTAATGACTCAAAAGAAATATGTTTTTTTATTCTATCTGGAACTCTTGGTACCGCTACTGGTAATTTGCTTTTTATTATTGGTATTATTTTAGCAGGTCCTTCATATGGTGTTATTTTAACCGCTTTATATCCAGTTTTTGCAATTGGATTAAATAAAATTATTTGTAAAGAGAAAGATAATTGATTATCTAAAATGGGAATAGTTTTTTCAATTATTTCAGGAGCGCTTTTTGTTATTATTCCATCAGCAATCGGTGGAGGAAAAATAGATGCAAAAAAAATAATGGGTATGGCGTGTGGATTGTTTGCTGGATTTTTCTGAGCATTGGATGGTTTATTTTTAAAGATAGCAATGAAAAAAAATCCTAATGTTACTCAAAAAGAAGCCCTTGCTATTAAAACAGTTTCAGTATCTTTAACAACATGAATTATTTTTATACCTATTTCTATGGGCATTAATCACTTATTTAAGCAAACAGGAGAACCTTTTTTTAATATATTCACAGATTTCTTTGGTCCTTTATTTACAAATGATAATGCATGAATAGTATGAATTATTTTATTAATTGCTGGATTAAATATAGTAATCCTTAGGATATTGCATACTATGTCTATAGACTTAATTGGGCAAAAACTTACAGCAATCATCGATACAAATAACTTCATAATTCCTTCTCTTTTTGCATTAGTATTGCAATTTTTACCAGGAATACCAGGTCAAGAATTTAGAAATTCCTTATTCATTCCTTATTTATGATTATTGCTAATTCCACTCTGCATAGGCTTGGCTTTAATAATCATTTATCATGGTAAAAAAGAGATTCCAAATTTTAAAATTGCTCTTAAGGAGATTTTCAAAAGAAATACAAAAGAATAGCGATAATTTAAAATCATTAAGCAAACACGATCAAAATTTAAAAAAATATTTCTTTTAGGCTTGTGCAAGAAGTGTAAAGACAAAAAATATTATCAAGTTTTAAACATCATACAAATATTTTTGTGTGATGTTTTATTATTTCAATATCTTTTAATAGCAATGTTGTTATATTAATTCTTAAATTTACAGTCAAATCTTTAATATTATTGGATAAAAATACAATATCGCTATATCAATTCCCTATCTTTATACTAATGTGCATACTTGTATAAGGTTTTTTTGAGAATGTAAAATAAAAAAGTTATGATAATAAAGTCTTTATCTAACAAAAATATTTTTATACTTTAGCTGAGAATTTTATAGTAAAAATGCATTAAAAAAATATCTAAGTATCTTCTTAGATATAAACTATTAAAAATTAGTTTTTTTATAATGTGTCATTTATATAAAATACTCCACAAATGAATCGTATAAATATTTTATTTTAATTGTCAAGTAGGGAATTTATCTTTTCCTGTTTGTTTTTTTAAGATTGATTGATCAGATAAGATAGTGATAAATATCTCACCAACACCAATAACTTCCCCTTCAAAAAAGTGACCACCTATAACACTAAAATCTTTTTTACCTAAAGTAACATGCAAATGAATCTCTCCATCACCTGCAATACTTCCTTTCATTGATAATAATTCAAGTTCTTCTTTAAATTCTTTTGTTTTATATTCTCCATTCTCTTGTAAAAATCCTAGAGTTACGTTTTCAATAGCTCCAACACCTTCAATTTTTGCGAATTTTATAGCTTCATCAGCCACTAATTTAGTAAGCGACTCTCTTATTTTTTCTCCGATAGATATTTTAAGTGCAATACTACCATTATTTAATTTTTTATATTCCATAATAAAATTGTAGTAGAAATAATATACATAAGCTAGTTATATAAAATTATCACTTTTTACAATGTAAAATACAAAAATAGTAAATTAAAATAACCGATGTATAGAATATTATTTATAATATTATTAATGAAACCAGTTTATAAAAAAAGACATCGTTTTAATTTTAAGGACCTACTAAGAATTGGTGGGGTTATTTTCATTTACTACATCTCTATATTAATTTTTGTTTCTAGTGTGCTTGCTATTCGTTGACTTGTGCTTGGCGGTGCTTTTTGAATTGTTCCTAACGCAACAAATTGGTGATTATTTTATATAGTATTTATTGCACCAGGAATTAGTGCATTATCTCATCTAATATACTCCGAAACCGGTTGATTAAAATATAAAGCATTTGTTTGATTGCATTCAGGCGCAATAATTATATTTGTACCAATAATTATTTTCATTTTCTTTAGATAGAAATGAAAATTTTATTTTTTATAACATTTTTAATAATTGATTGTTAGAATTATATTAATGAATTTTAAATTTAAAAGAATATTATTATCTTTATCGTTAATTACCTTTACACCTGTAACGGCATTTTTAGTCACTTCTTGTTCTTCGAATAAAAAAAGTATTCATAATAGTGGTAAAAATGTATTGTGGATTGGAATTGATGGTTTTTCTGCTAATGTTTGAAAAAAACATCCAACTGAAAATATAGGTAAATTAATAAGTAAATCTAACTACTCCATCAGTGCTAAAGATATAATGCCCTCAAAGACTTACCCAAATTGAACTGGATTATTAACTTCTCAAAAACCCGATAAAACAGGTATTTTGTCAAACCCTTCTAGTGTTTTGGGTGGTCCAATAATAAAAAACCCAACTCCACAAAATAATATGGGTAAGGGAGTTGCTTATTCAATTTTTGATGCCATTAAAGATCAAACAAAATTAAGGACTTCTTTTATCTATCCGCTGACTAAAGGTTTTACACTGAAAGACATTGTAAATCCTAATTCTGTTAATAATATGATTTATGCAAAACCTAATCCTAATGAATTAAAGATCACAAAAGAAGAAGAGGCACATTTAAAAGAAAAGATACTTAATGCCAATAAAGGTATTGGTAAGTTTGAAGCATTAAAATTACAAGTTGCATATACTTTATCAAAGGCTACGGATTCTGAATCCATTTATAGAGCTGCAGATTTAATTATTAAAGATAAAACTGACTTTGTTTTCTCTCATATAGCCGGTTTAGATATTCGTGGACATGCTTTTAATTGAGGTTCTCAAGAGTATATTGATTATATGAATAAAATAGATTCATATATTGGAGTTGTTTTGAAAAGGTTGAAAGAAAGTAAAGAAATTGATAACACAATAATAGTCATTACATCAGATCATGGTGGAATTATCGGTGGAAAAACTCATGGTGGTGATACCCCTGATGAAAGAACAGTCCCAATAATTATTTTTGATGGGTCTAAGCAAAAACAAAAAAAATTCACCAATATTTCAACTCTTGATGTTGCACCAACTATTGCAAATATATTAGGAATTGATAAGTATAAGGAGTGGGAAGGTAAAATATTAAAGATATAGTAAATGCCCTTTATATTAAGGCGAAAAATTAAAATACACCACCCAAGGTATTAGATATCATTTTGGAATGTCTATATCACCTTGTTTTCCAAACGTTATTATAACTTTGATATTATAATAGCCATAGCCCTTTAATACTTTAATTAAACTTTCAATATTTTGAATTAAGTTTACAAAAGAATGAGAGGGTTATTTTTATATAAAAAAACAAAAGATTTATTTAAATAGCAAAATACCATTAAGTGATATTGATATATTATTTCTAAAAATCTTTTGATTTTGAAATTTATATGGTTAGTCCTGTGATTTATTTGAAAGCCTTCTCGATATTTTTGGAAATTATTTTATTCTAAATTTGATATTTCATTCTTTTCGGTGTACTCAAGTATTTCCTTTTTTATATTATTTTTTAAGATTTTGTTAGAGGGCAGGCAAAACGCTGCCATATCCCCCATAAAAATGAATAATGCACCTCAAATAAAACCAATAGGTGGAATATAACACCATAGCCAAATTCTTGGAGTTTTTAATCATAATTTTAGTTCTTTTTCATCAATATCCAATGATGGGAATTTCATATTTCGGAAAACAATTTCAATAGTTTCTTTGCTTGTTCCAAAACGTCTAATTATTCTTTTATAAAGAAAGAGGTGTTTAATTCATAATCATAGCACTTGTAAAAGATGTGTTATTGTTGTTAAAGCCAAACACCAAAAAGATATGTTTCATTTATCAATTGTATCTTCTGCAAATAAATTATTTACAAATACATAAGTAAAAAAAGGAGTTATAACAGCAAAACATCATATTAAAAATGCACAAGTTGGTATAAGGATAATACGCAGACCTATTTTTTTGTTTAATTTAATTGCTTTATTTTGAATTTTTGATATTTGTTTAGTTTTCATATGCTTTAATTATAATCTTTTTAAATAAAACATAATATATTAAACTAATCATTAAAGTGAATAATTCACAGAACGTGTTTACCTCTTTTTATTTTTTAATTCTTGAAAATAAATAAACAAATTATTAATGGGGTGCTATTTATATACTTTATCTTGTTTTTTTTGCAAATTATTTCTTTGGTATATAAAAATACACACATTACGAGTTATATATTAAATCTTTATCGCCGTGTATAGTGAATGACTTTTTTTACTTTTTTTCATAAAATGGCTACATATAAATGAAGGAGGTGAAAATGAAAAAAAATAACTTTAGAAAAATGACAAAGGAAGAAAGAGTTAATATGTATGGTGGTTTCTCTTGATTAAGTCTTATTCCTGCAGCTACTTCACTAATACAAACGGTTGTAGGGGCAGGTATTTCCATTTATCAAGCAGTAACAAGTAAATCTGGATCAGTTTCTTTTGGTGGGTCAAAAACTATAATCCAAAAAGCAACGCCAGTCGCTAAAGCAACATCAACATCAAAAGTTGCTAGCACAGCTCCAACTTCAGGCGAGTCAATTCATGAAAGAGGGCATCACATCGCAAGGTCCTTCACGGCTTATTAAGATAAATTTCTTAAAAATTATGCTAGGTATATTCATAATGGGATATCCCTAGTTTTTTTATTAATTATTTTGTAATTTATCTATCTTATGGAAATATGGAGTAATTGCTTTTCTTTTAAAAATTAAAAATATAAAATGGTTAATATGTTATTAGTAAATATGGCTACGATTATTTAAACTATTTGAGCAAAACAAGTTATTTTTATGAGTTTTTCCTATATAATACATACGTTGTTTATAACAACCATTCCGAAATGGTATTTAAGCATAGCACCATAAGGGTGAGTCACATTTTAAAAGGAGAACAATATGTTCGCAATTATTAAAACAGGTGGTAAGCAAATTATAGTTCAAAAAGACGATACAATTTTCATCGAAAAAATTGAAGGTAATGAAGGAGACAAAGTTGTCTTTTCAGAAGTATTAGTTTTAGGAACTAAAATTGGTAAACCATTAGTTTCAGGTGCCTCAGTAGAAGGTACAATCGAAAAACAAGGTAAGCAAAAGAAAATCGTAGTATACAGACATAATCAAAAATCAACACACAAAAGAAAATATGGTCACAGACAACCATATACTCGTGTAAAAATAACTGGACTGAAAGGTTAGGTGAGATAAATGGCACATAAACTTGGTGGTGGTTCTACTAATAACGGTAGAGATTCGCATTCAAAAAGACTTGGAGCTAAATTAGCTGATGGACAATTTACATTAGCTGGTGGAATTATCTATAGACAAAGAGGTACAAAAATTCACCCTGGTACAAATACTGGACGTGGTGGAGATGATACTTTATTTGCACTAATTGACGGTTATGTTAAATACGAAATGATTAAAGGAAGAAAATACGCTTCTGTTTACGCTGAAAGAATTGAAACTAAAAAAGCACAAAAATAACCATCCGGTTATTTTTTTGTTGTTGATTTATCTGCTAAAATATTTTATTCAATGTAAAACACAAGCACGAATATAAATAGTACTATAATTTTTTATAATGAATAATTTTGAAGTTGCCTTAGGCGAAAAATGAAATAAATATATAGCTATCAATGAGATGATGGGTTCTTTTATGTTGATATCTTTCATAATAATATTTTTATACTTTATTACTAAGCATAAAAATAATCATTTTTTAATTGCATTTATGATTGGTATTGTTTTTATGGTTACCACGATAATAACTATGGTTTTTGGTTATTTCTATGGTGGTTCTTCCAATTCAGTCGCACTGTTAACCCCGATCGCTGCAATTCTTAATGGTATAATTAGAGGAATGTATATTGGTTTACCTTATATAATTGGTTTTCAATTTATTGGCGCCTTATTGGGAGGAGCTGTAACATTGTTGGTATTGAAGGGCTTGGGTGCAAACTTAAAGCTATTTTGTGAGACTGCTTTTAATCTAGATAATTCTAAAATTAGCGCTTCATTAACTAAAGAGGTAGTTATGAACTTATTTGTGTGTCTTTCTATTGTTTCAATCCCTTTATTTAGTTGGATGAACAGTACATTAGATTCCACATTAGCATTATTGATTCTTTCTTTATCTGTTATGTTGTTATTATTAATCACATCAAAAAATAAATATTTTATGTTTGCATCAACATTCTCTTTAATAATATTGATGTATAGATTAGTTTTTAATAGACCTACAAAAAAGGAAATAATTAATTTATCAATAGCATTTGGAGTTCATATTATTATACCCATTATAGTAGGGTTTATATTTTATGGATTAATTCATTCAGGGAAAGTATATTACAATTTAACATAGGAGGCTTAAATGAAAAAAATATTTAAAATAGGTACAGTAATTATAGGGATAGCTCCCGTTATTTCTGTAGTTTCATGTGGAATTCAACAACAAGAAGAAGTGAAGTGGAGAAGGGGTGTTTTTTTAGAAGCGCGCGTTCAAGAAAATAAAGATAGAGGTCATATAGTATTCCCTGAGATTAAAAGGGAGGAGATTAAAAAATACAATCCTGATATTTCTGCCTCTTTTGGTGTACCTTTAGTTTCTGGTGGTTTCGGAGATATGAGATATTTTTATTCAATGAAAAATAATCTCTCAATTCATGCGGGTGATGACGCTTTCACAAAAGCAGGAAGTGATGTATTTGCACCTTTTGATGGAGAAGTATTAGGTGTTTGAGGTAAATCAAAAGTAGGAGAGATAGGTGGTGGTTTTGGTACACAAGTTATAATGAAGGTAAAGGTTTCTGATATGTTCTTAAATCCAGAAATATCCAAAAAATTCGAAGGAAATGACTACGCTTATTTAACTTTTGGTCACTTGAGCTTAAGCACACCCACACTATTTAAAAATACAAAAACTAAACAATTTCATATAGATCTTTCTAAATATAAAAGAGGAATTTGAAACTGGAGTTATAATTCTTCAATTAATATTAAACACCCTTACAAGGTAAAGGGCGGAGATTTAATTGGTAAGGTAGGTAAACTTAGTGAGAACGGAGGATGGGTTCCTCATGTGCATGTTGAAGTATATAGAGGTGATTCACAACACTTTAATGCTAAGAGAATTGGTAAGTATATAATGGATCCTAATCAAAGTAGTGAACAATTTAAAACTAAAGGACATAGAGTGTTCGGTAATTTAAAAGGTCTTGGTGTTTACTCAATAATGCGTTCTAGCAAAGAAATGATTAATGCACTATTCAATGGTGGACAATACAAAATAAAAAATAAAACAAAAATAATTGAAAAAAACGATTCTTTTAAAGAAAAAAATGGTTTGATTGATCCAAATTTAATATACAAACTTTGAACGCCTAAATCTAAAAACTACACATTAAATTAATGAAATGGTAAAACCTTATATTTCTTAATATTATAATTGTAAATAAAAACTTATACCCGGCAAGAGTGTAAGTTTTTATTTATGATTGTTATACTTTTATTCATTTTTAGTAAATTTGAAATTAACTATTTTAATATCAGTAATATTAATGACTTCAATCCTATGAAGGATATTGAAATAAATATGGCGATTATTACTGAGTTTTAAAATGAGTAAGTTGTAGTGATTAAAAAGTTTTTTATTTATGAAATTATATTTTGTAGTTGGTTTTTTTAATGTATTACTCCTTTTCTAGGCCTGGTAAATTGGGTCTTGGTTTATTATTAACATCATACGCAAATTTCAAAGTTAGTGTTTGCATTGAATTATTGCCCATTAATCTACTAATGCTTCAATAGTTATCAACTTCCATTAAAGGTATTATTGGTGTTGATTCACGAATTAATTTTTCAAATCCAGCTGCAGTTTTTACAATAAAGGAATCTTCATTTTTACCATCTCTATCAATAAAGAAACCCTCAAATTTATCCATTATTTTTTGCTTTTCTTCTTGTTTTTTAGGTATTTTATCTGGTATCAGTTCATTCATTTTATCTCAAACATCTTGTGGTATTTTTAATTGACTTTGAAGTATTTTTCATGTATTAGCCTTTTGTCTTTTTATTTTAAAATCTGTATATGTTCAGGAACCAGCGGGATTCTCTCTAAATCCCGTTGTTTTAAATGCTTTTTTATCTATACCATCAGGAAGTACAAATCTTTTAATGTATGAAGATAGTTCGGTTCCATATTTATCAAAATTACCATAAATAATATCATAATTACCAGTTGTTTGATATTGTACGAAAACATTTTGTGGTAATGTTTTTTCCTCTAATTTAAGATAATCTCCAAATTGTTCTTTAAGGAAATTTTGAAGACCAATAAAAACTTTTCTAGATTCAGGTGTACCAGAGTCAACATATCTCAAAGTTACCCGTTCCTTATTTGGGTGAGATTTTTTATATTTTTCAAGAAAATATTTAGCTGTCTCAGGATCGAAACCACTATCTTTTCTATTTGAATTTTCAAATGAATGAGATTTAATTTCGTGTTCAAATCAATTAATGTTTTGAATTGGGAATGTTTTGCCATTCTCAGTTTTATAAACCTCTCCGTCTCATTGTTTCTTTGTATTTTTATAAATACCTCAGTGGGATTCTATATGCCTAGACTTAGTATCTTTAGCATTACCAAATCCAGTTCATGTTACAACTGGAAATGATGATTGTCAACCTGCGTATTTAAGTATTTTTTCTCTATTTATTCCATATGAAATAGCTTTTCTTAAATTTTCATCTTGTAGCGGAGAATCTCCATTAGTATTTTTATCTAAATTTAGCGAAAGTGCAATAGTCCCAAATCCTGCATTTTTATGCATATATCTACGCTTATTTGGATCAGATCAAAATTTCATTTGATAAATACTCGGAACTTTTGTATAAGAAATTTTACCATCATCAAATAAGGCTCCCTTGACAACTTCATCTTCTTGAAAATAAAGTTTAATACTATTTGGTATAACATTTTTCTCATCGAAATATTTATTAGATTTCTTGAGTGTTAGCGAACCTTGCTGGCCTAATATTAATGAATCAATATCAAATGGTCCATTTCAAATGAAGTTTTTAATTGAATCTCCAAAATGTCTAATTCCTCCATGATCATCAATGAATTTTTTATTAATTGGCAAAAAATCAGATTTTAGCATTTTGGAAAATAATGTAAAATATTCAACTGGTGTTTGAAGAGAGTAATGAACAATATAATCAGCTCATTCCCCCTTCTTATCCCTTTCATTTTTTGGCACAAGACTTTCTGCTAATTGAAAAGCGGTTTGTGATGTTCCCATAATTTTTTCATTTTCTAATGTTGTTTTACCAGAAGAAACGCCTAATTTAAATTTGCTTTCTCCTATTGTCCCATCTTTTTTTAATTTACCATCAAATGGAGTTGGATAAATTTTCTTATTCTTTTTATAATATTCAAATTGTGCATTATAAACATCATTTACACCTTTAATATGCATGTCTTTTAAATTCGATAATTTTTGTGAACCATTTTGTAAATTAAGTATAGCTTTTGCTGAATCAACATAATCCGAACCTTTTACTAATCTGCTATACTTTTGATCTCATTTTTTATCACCACTCCTCCATCTTGACTTTCTATTCAAATGTAAAAAAACATCATGAACTAAATTTTGATCATCAACAACGGAAACAAATGATTCTGCATTTGGACCCAATGTTATGGTACTAGAAGTATATCCGTAATTTGACAGTGGATAAGATTGTCCGCTTGCACTTGCCTTCCCATTTTTAACGGCAAACAACACTCCATCAAAAGACGGTATTTGCATTTGATTTTTTAAATCACCAGTTGGACCACTAAAGAAAAATCCTTCGATCAATGAACTTGCAACTAAACTCGTTGGTCCATCGTATTTAATATAATTAAGTGAATTTACAGTTGGCACTGCTAAACCAAAGTCATATTTGTCCTTATGTGAATATTTATTTGATACAAATAGTGCAATAGGTAGGATAGATATTCCTATTGAAGTACCTAAAATTGGTACCATAACCTTTCTAAATATTTTTTTTAACATTTCTCCTCCTATTTTGCAAATTGGTTAAGTACTTTAAATACTAAACCATTTTCATTTTCTATAATTTTTGTTGCAGCTTCAATGCTTAACTTCCCGTTTTCAGTAATTAATGGTTTTGAACCTAATGTTAATCCATCAACTTTATTTTTTGAACTATCTACAAAATATAGTGTATATTCACCTGGTTTCGCAGTGGCATTTGAGTAATTACCAGAAGAGAAAAAGTTGGTTGTCCATGAAGTATAACCCTCATCAGCAAGTGTTCTAATTTTCGCACTTGATTGATTTACATAGTAATGAAGATTATCTTGTTTTGTATTTATTTGAACATATTCCACTTTTCCGCTAGTTTTATTTTTCAAAGCCAAGTATTTAATTTTTTTAGATAAAGAAGTCGGCACATAACCATATGCATATAGTGCATCTCTAGCTTTTGATCTTCAAATACCCGTAAGTGTTCTATCTCCAACACCTTTAGATTTAAGCAGGTAATATCAATAAGCGTCTGCAACTCCCATTGGTTTTTTACCGTTTAAATCAGTCATATCACCAACATATGGTTCTTGTGAACCATCTTCTTTATAAATGCTTCAATCCATAGCTTTACGGATAAATCTATCATTAAAATATCCGTTTGCCATAGATAAATTTTTCCCAATATATGTTTCGTTTGAACTGACATAAGAACTAAATAGGGTTAAATAATAATTTTTATTTTTATATAAATGCGCTATTCTTTTCACAGCGTCCTTAGTTTTTTTATTGATTTCATTACCTTTTAATAACGTGGCAAGTGATGAATTACCTTTGAACTGTTCTCAAAACATTGTTGAATAATAATTAGAATTGTACAATCCTTTTGTATCTCCTCTAAATAATGTTCTATATTTTATTCATTTATTATTAAGTTCAAACCCAGTATTGGATTCAGAAATATTTTCCTCAGAATTTTTATGTTTTGTAAATCCTGGCATTAATGGTTCTTTACTTGGTAAATATGTAATTTGTACAAAGTCCCTTGTTAAAACCTCCGGAAAGGTCATTGTATAATTTGTAAAAATACCTGAAAGGGAATCGTAAATAAATTTACCTTTCCCAACTTTTTCTTTTGCTGATTCAATTACTGTTTTACCACTAGAATTTTTAAAATTATATCCGCTCAATGAGTATTCCTTAACTCTACTATTAAGAGCTTCTTTTTCAACATCAGTTAAATTTGATATTTTGGGAAGATCTTTAGAATTTATAAAGTGTCTGTTTGAAAGTACTTCCGCTGGACCTTTCAGGCCTTGAGATAACGTTCCTGAATTATTATCAAAAGCATTTAATAAATATCCTAAATATGTTCTACCCTTATATATATTTTTGAATATACTTTTAGCAACCAAACCTCTAACATCAACTTTACCCTTTATTTCTTCCTCATCATATGTCTTTGTAATATTAATATTATTTTTAAAAACGGAAGCATCTTTATTTCTAATTAAAAAATCTAATAATGATTTATGCTTATTTCAATCTTCAGGTTTTGTTATTTTTAAAACCATTTCTTCAGGATTTAAATATTTTGTAGCATTAAAATCTTGTAAAAGATATAATGCTTGCTTAAAATACTCAAATCAATATTCTTTACTCAACACAAATTTTGGTTCAAATACTTTAAAACTATCTTCTTTATCTGTACCGAAAATTTGTTTATTAGTTTCAAAACTTTTACCATTATCTGTACTAAATTTAGCATATATGCCTTTTTGATAATTATTTATATCTCTCTTAGGTTTACCAACTTCCCAAGCAGAAACTCCTCTAACTTGAATACCATTTGCCCTAGATTTTAAATACATATTTACATTTTTCAAATTATAGGCAGAGCTATCAAAGGATGGGCCGCTTGATTTTGTTCAAGCACCTAGTAACACACTATCACTTGAAAAATCACTAGCAGAATTTAATGTTTGGTGGTGACCATATTCATGTGTTGAAACATAATGTAATCAAGATGTTCCATATCCTTTGAATTTAGGGTTTAAAGAAAGTATTTCTGACATTGGTATTCTTTCAGAGATTGGCATGTATTCATGTTTTTTTGCAATAACTTTATATTCTCCTTTTGAATTTTGTTCAATAACAGGTCCGTTAGATTTTCTTAAGTGATATGGATACTTTTTAGCAATGGCATCATATAATCCTGGATTTATATGGGAATATGCTTGAAATTTATCAACTTTTTTACCATCAATAAAACCACTTCCTACTGGATATAAATGTTTTACAAATTTATACCCAGCATTTTTAACATCACTCTCTTTAACTGTAATCCCATGAATTTTTTTACCAATATAAGATTTCATATTTTCTTTCATCACTTTATTGTAAATTGGTGCAATATTTTCAACAACTTTACTAACATCACCCAAGGTTCCACTCTTACCGAATGGCGCAAACATTGAGTCGCTATTTTGCCCTGCTCCCGCTCACAATGAATACATTGGAAGCGAACCAAAGAAAGCATCTGGATAAAATTTAATATTAGTAGTCTCATGATTTTGACTAGAGTGTCCGCCTAAAGTAATTGAACCCCCTTTATTTTCAACACCTCTAACAATAGAAAAACTTGTCAGTGTTACAATTTCTGGACCTCAAGAAACATTTTGGAAAAATCATTTAATAAATTCAACAAATTCAGAAGGCTTAATAGCAGATGTATATTGATTATCAAAATTCATAGCACCAACACGAATCACAAAATCGGGTGAAACACCTTTGTGTTTTTTGGCATATTCAACAAAGTAATCATCGATATTTTGCCCGTTTATTTTTTTACTTTTTAAATCAACTTCTGCAATTTTATCATCAATAAAATCTCCTGCATGCTCAACAACTCTAGCTTGTAAGTCATTTCCTAATTTGTCAATTTTCGTATATTTTGAAAGCCTTGATTGGTATCTATAACCACTTGAAGTTGAATTAGTTTTTATAAAAACATACGAGGCACCAATTGCTACACCAGATGTTGCTCCAATAACTCCTATAGCTAGCAAAGATTTTGTCCATAATTTCATAATTTTTCCTTTCTTACTCTTAAAAAGCGAAACAAAAAGGAGCAGAAATACTCCAAAATTAATATACATTAAGATAAATAATATAATCGAAAATAAAGTTTTATAGCGAAAACGCTAATTAAATACATAATAATTTATACAATAATTAACATTAATATTTCTTTATTTTTTCTTTTTAGTTTTGGCGATTTTGAGTTTTAAATAGATTCATTTTTATGAATACTACACATTAATTATAAATATATATATTCATTAAAAATGCAATTTTTTTCTATCATTTGAGCATTAAAGTTGTTTTTTAACTTGTTTCATTGCCTTTTTAGTCATTTTATTTTAAAATTTATTTAAAAAAATAAACAAAAAAACATATTTAAATGTAATATATTGCCATACATTTTTTCATTATAAATGAAAAAAATAATTATGTAAGATAAAATAATGATCTTAAATTATGAAACATTATTGTAAATTCGAAATTTTATTAGCATACGTTGCTTCTTTAATGTTCAGTATAAGTTTATATTTAAAATATGCTCATTTTTAAAATTCACTATATAAGATTGCTACTTTTTATCATACTTATTTAAAGAAACTAAATTTAATTTCAGTTATTTTTTTGTCTATTTATAACCCTATTCCAAATTCTAAATACTTTTCAAAAGATTATTGATTTTAACTTAGATTAAGGAAATATAATTAGTCATAAATTATAAAAATATACCACAAATCTTTTGCTACCTTTTCGATATTTGACTTCTAATTTGTTTTATCTATACTAAAACTTTTTTGTTATATTTTCTCAAATTAAATTGCAATTTCAATTATGCGATAAATATATTTAGTTTTAAATATCCACCTTTACTAAATTGACTTTTGCAATGCATAGGTTTATTAAAATATTTTAAATCATGTTCTTTTCCAGAGATTAATTTGTTTATATCATTATTTTCAGATCCTTTTAGCTTGGAAAAGATTCTGTATATAATATTGCATATTAAAAGTGCTATACCTAAATTTTAAATCTAAGTTAGCACTCTATTTTTATTTTATAAACTATATATAAATACCATTGTAATTATTATGCTTTTTATTTAAAGTTTTTTAAATCCAAGGGAGTTGGTAAAGCAACTCTTTTATGGTTAGTTATTTTTATTTGGTGTTCAATTTTACTTATTATTTCCTTATCGGTAGCAATTCCTTTTATATATTTATCAACTTCATCATAAGAAAATCCTAATTCATCTTCATCAGTTTGCCCTTCTCAAAGAGCAGCAGTAGGTTTCTTGGTATAAACAATTGGGGGTAAACCTAATTCTTTAGCCATTTCTTTAACTTCTCCCTTTGTTAGATGAATAATAGGTAATAAATCAACTCCTCCATCCCCATATTTTGTAAAATAACCCAAAATCCATTCAGCCGCATTATCAGTTCCCAATACTAAATATCTTTTTTCTTGAGCCAATGCATATAATGAAGTCATTCTAAGTCTAGGCTTTATATTAGCTGTTGCTAATTTAGTTTTTGTATTTACAGCTTCTTTAAGGGCTTTATAACTATTTGTAAGGTCAATTGTTCTGGTCTCTATTTCTATATTCTTAGCAAGGAGTTTGGCATCAATTAAGTCTTGACCCATTTCTCCTATAGGAAGATAAACTCCCAAAGAGTTATTTGGAAAAGCTTTTTTTGCCAAGGCAGCAACTACTGATGAATCAACTCCCCCCGAAAGACCAACAATAACCCCATCCATATTAGCTTTACAGACTTCTTTTTGAAGCCACTTAATTAAATAATTTGAATATTTCATATAAATATAATACTACAAAACAATTGTTATATTGGTAACATTATCTAAAATATTAATTTAAGTTAATTTCATATGTCTATTTTACTTGCTTGAATGACAGCTACAATAATATTTTTCAAGTTCTTCTCTCAATAATACAAATTCTAAAAGTACTTCATTTTCTTCTTTAAATTTGGGATTTATCATATAAAATTTTTCCTTGTGCTCACTACGAGAAAGTATAACTTTTTTTTCTTGCATATAATTCAAATGTTTAGAAACATTAGCTTGGGTTGTTCCAACTTTTTCAACCAAGCTACTAACCCCATGTGAATTGCAACAACAAGTAAAAAAATGCGCTAAAAGTTTTAATCTAAGTTTAGAAGATAAAATTTTCATGGTATTTTCAATTTTCATTATACACCTGCCTTATATTAATATTATACCTTATACAACTAATTAGTTATATCAAGAATAATGAAATAAAAAAAGGGACTACCCTCTTTCTGATCATTCAAATTCAAATGAAAATATTCTAACTGTATCTCCATCTTTAACACCTTGTCTTCTAAGTTCATCCCAAACTCCTAGTGAAGCAAGTTTTTTATTAAACCTCATAAAATTTTCGCCAGTAGACAATGGAATTTTATCGTAAATACGTTCAACCTCTTTACCATATATCTCAAACATACCTTCATACATTTTTTCTACAATAAAATCATCTTCAAAAGTAATGGTAACTTCTGATTTTTTTGCCTTATATTCAATTTCATCAGCTTGCTTATAAGATTCATATAACTTATGTTTCAAGGGTTCGATACCTCTTTCGGTTAATGCTGAAATTTGAATTAATTCTATTTCTGGATAAGCTTTTTTGAATTTAATAATATTTTCATCAAAAGCAACAAGATCAGATTTATTAGCAACTACAACTTGTTTACGTTTTTCAAGTCCTAATGAATATTCTTTCAATTCTTTGTTGATAATTTCAAAATCACTAATCGGATTTTTATTCGCATCACCAAAATCAATGACATGTGCAATAAGTCTACATCTCTCGATATGTTTTAAGAACTCAATTCCCAAACCTTTTCCTTGAGCAGCACCCGCTATAAGACCTGGAAGATCGGCAACAACAAATGAATTTTCACCAACTTTTGATAACCCTAATTGAGGGTTAAGGGTTGTAAATTCATATGCAGCTGTTTTAGGTTTTGCATTAGTAACTTTTGAAAGAAGTGTTGATTTACCCGCTGAAGGCTTTCCAACAAAACCAACATCAGCAAGAACTTTAAGAACTAACTTAAGCCTGTACTCATCCCCTCTATCACCATTTTCAGATATTCTAGGAGCTTGATTCCTTGAAGACTTAAATTTAGTATTACCTTTTCCTCCGTTACCACCTTGAGCAATTAGATATTTCTTTTCTTCTGTAATATCAACTAATAATTTATCACCGTTCATAACAAGAGTACCTAAAGGAACTTTTATATAAACATCTTTACCTGCTGCACCATATTGGTTTTTCCTTCTCCCGTCTTCACCATCGTTACCAAATATGTTTCTTTTTAATTTTAGATTTAAAAGTGTATTCATGCCAGGTTCACCTACAAAGTAAACACTACCACCAGTTCCGCCGTCACCACCATCAGGTCCCCCACGAGATACGTGAGCCTCTCTACGGAAAGAAACAACACCATTTCCACCTTTTCCTGCTTTTACATGTATTTCTGCTTCATCTATAAATTTCATACTTGTATTATAAAGGAAATAAAGAAATAACCAAGCTATTTAAAAAACCAATAAATTAACGCCATTTTAAATAAAATTATATTAGTTATTAAAGGGAGTATATTTTTAAGATAATTAAGTTATAAAAAATAATTTTAAGAAATTCAATAATGAACATTAAGTAAGAAAAACAACAGTAGAAGAACTGTTGTTTTTAAACAATATGAATTTACGTTTTCGTTAAACAGCGTTTGACGAGAAACATCCGTTTGTTAATAATTATTGAATTTTTATTTTTCATATAACTCCTTTTTGATTGATTAATACATATATAACTATATTTTGGATGAACTTAAGTCTGACGATTATTTATGCCGGACGAGAATTGTCATTTTTTTGATTATTTTTGTGTCTTTTGTTTCCATAATAACCCCTTTCTTCTATATTGATTATAGATTTTTAAATTATTTAATATTTAAGTATATTGCAGATTTTAACAAGACTAGACGAGAATGCCCATAATTAAAATATTTTTGGGGGAATGAGTTAGTTTCATTCCTGAAGCATCTTCTTCTTTAAACTTTACTTTTTCTTCTTTAAACTTTACTTTCGTGGTTTTCATAATTTTAACTCACCTCCTTTACATACTAATTATACATTGCCGGGCCAC
>NZ_PSZO01000014.1 GCF_004335975.1 Mycoplasma marinum | reverse complement strand
TCGAACTCATTTCAAGTCCGAATCTTTAATATACAATTTTTGTATAATTTATTTATAACTGTAAAAGTGTTGCACTTTAAATTACAATGAAGAAAGAACCTTTAAAGTTCCTTTTATCTAATAAGTCTTGCTAAGAATCATACAAGTTGAATAAAATCAACAAGTGACGATAAACCAAACATAATTCCGTATCTTAATACAAGTTCATCATTATCATTATCGCTCATTCGCAGAACTTCATCAACTTTGGAAATTCTTCAAATATCAAATCCAACATATAAAGTAAATAAGGCATATCCCAATATCGAATATACTGTTCACAATATTCCAATTCCAGGAATAAATGCCATTATTAGACCCATCAAAATTAAACCAATCAAACTAAACATTAAAAATCTTCCAATTTTAGAGAAGTCAAATATTTGCTTGTAACCAATATAACCCATTACCAACATTGTTACAGCTGGTATTAAAAATAATAATAAAACTTTCCATGTTTGATCTTCGAAAGCATATCTCATCAAAACAATTGATAGCATAAACCCTTCAATTAATGCAAATGCTATATAAAGCATTACCAATGTTGAAACATTAACTCGCATAACTAGAAAAGATATTGCAAGCATTAACCCGAAGGCCACTATCGAAATAACAACGATTGAGAAATTCGAAGAAAAGATAGTTATTGCTACATCTTGCATTTGTGGTATTAACCCAAATACAGTGGCTACACCTAAAAGTGAAACAAGTCCGATTCCAAACCACAATAATGATGCGTTTAAAACGGTTGTCTTACTTGAAGTATAGCTTTTAGTACTTTTAAACATAAATTACACACTCCTTTATTAAATTATTATATCTCTAATTGTAAAAAATAGAAAAAAACAAATATTAGAAACAAGTTGTTTAAACCACTTTTATTAATTGTAAAAAGATATGATTAATAATAAAAATAAACCCCAAACCTATCTTGATAAATAGGTGCAGAATTTATTTTTCCTCTAAATCAAATCTATATATTTTAACTTCTTTAAGTTTTGCTATTGTTTTTTCTATTAGTTCCTCAATAACAATTTCCAATGGTCTATCTTTTATTTTTACACTAACTTTTTTAGTGTATTTTTGTTCATAAAATAAAACGTCTTGTCCAGCCTTATTTTTTTCTGTACTCATTGTTACATCAATTGAGTTTAGTATTTTCGTTGTTTTACAATTACACTTTGTGAAGTTTTTGCATTTGCATATTGCTTTACAAATTCTTTTGAAAAATTTTCTTTTTGTTTCTTTGTCAATTACTGGCATCAAAACCTCCTAATTTCTATGTGTGAATTATACTTGTTTGAGGGGATTAATTAACCAAATTAAAAGGTCGCTTATTTTAGGGGAAAAACAAGCTATGTTATTGCTAACTAATTTGATATTAACTAGATATATTTTTGTTTTATATTATTAAAGGGAAATGTTTTATATAATTGAGACATATGAAATTAACCAAAGAAGAAAAGGAGTGATTGCTTTTACCAAAAGCATTACCAATAAAATCACATTTTAAGAACCCAAGAATGTGAATGGGTAAGGAGAATTGAGATAAGGTAAGAAAAGAAGTTTATAAAAGAGCAAAGTATCTTTGTGAACTTTGTGGTGGTAAGGGTTATAAACATCCTGTGGAAGCACATGAAATGTGAATTTTTAATCTTAAGACGCTTGAACAAGTTTTACTTAGGTTTGTGGCTTTGTGTCCTAGTTGTCATAGGATTCAACACATGGGGCTCGCTGCAATACATACTCACGAGGGTAAATTAAACCCTATCAGACTTGCTTCTCATTTTAATAGATTGAGAAATACGCAATTTAGCTATAGTGAAATAAATGTTATTTCTTCAGATGTCTTTCATAAATTAAATAAACATGAGTTTAAAATAGTATTAGATAAATGCAATGATCCATTATTTGATATAAGGATGGTTGAAAATGAAATATAGTACATTTATAGCGACTTCAAAAGATGGTTATATTGCAGATGCTAATGGTAGTGTGGATTTTTTAGATAAAATTGATCCAGTTCAAACACAAAAAGAGTATTGAGAATATTATGGTTCAATAGATGTTTTGATATTTGGTTCTAAAACATACGAGTCTATCTTATCTTTTGAACTTGAAAAATGACCCTATGAAGATAAGATTTGTTTTGTCTTAACAAGCAATCCAGATAAATATCAACCACAAAAAGGAATTATATTCTTTGATAAGGGAATTGAAGAACTAACTAAAAATCACATGAAAGACTTTAAACACGCTTGAATCATGGGTGGTTCAAAAGTTATAAATGATTTTATTGATTATGGATTAATAGAAGAAATGACTATTTTTGAAACGAATGATATATTAAATAGTGGAACTGCATTATTTGAAAATAAAAAACAATTAAATAAATTTATACTTATAGAAAAACAACAATATATCAATATAAAATCAAAAAAATATATTAGAGCAAAAGTTATTTAATAACTATTTTTTTATAAAATAACTTAATTAAGTTTATAAGTGTATATAAAAACAAGCACACAACTTTATTACCCTTTATTGGATACGGGGTTGTTTTTTAATATATTTAAATATATAAAATTAAATATTAAAAAAACAAATCACGAATATGTGATTTGAATTATTTTGCATCTGTATATATCTTTTTACTATCTAGAGTATTTGAAAATACTTCTTCTGTTAGGTAATTTATTTGAGATTTTGTAGGAAATGGTGAAGCTGGTGCGGAACTTGAAGGTGAAGTAGTTGCGGGTTTATCTGCAACAACAATAAAACCTGCTCTAGCATATCATGCTTTATTTGAAAGGTCTAAATGGATTCAATCAATCACTTTACCGTTAAGATCCTCAACATGTGCACCTGCAACTAATTTAGAGTGTCCAAATGCTGTGTAATCAATTGATGAAACTGAGGCGGGCACTTTAAATCCAATCGGCAATCTTGCACTTCAAAATGCTTGCCTACCTATTGAAGTAACATTTTTTGGAATTGTAAAACCATCATTTAGATATGTGTTTTGGAATTGGTTACTTGTAATAGTTGTAAATTTTGGGTTTGTTGGTAGACGGAAACTTTTTGGTAGGGAACTATCATCATGTTTGAATGCTGCACTTTCAATATGTTCTATTGTATCAGGAACGGTAAAGCTAGGATGCATTTTTGTTTCTTCAAATGCTCCTGCATTAATTGTTTTAACTGTTGAGGGAACAACAAATCCTTCCGGTAACTTAGCATATTTAAAAGCTGAAGTTCCTACAATTACAGATCAAGCCTTTGGCATCTTAAATCCTTTTGGTATCTCTGTATTATTGAAAACATTTGCACCAATAGTTGTAACTGTATCCGGAATTTGGAAACTGCTATTTAATTTCATTCCTTTAAAGGCTCCGGCTTCAATTGTTTTAACAGTTGCAGGAATTGTAAAGTCATCTGGCAATTGTAATCCTACAAAATCAGTTGGTGAAATTTTAGTTGGATCAGCTGGTGTTATTTTTGGGCCTTTAAATCCATCTATTTCTAATTTGTATGTTGCTTTAATTTTTTTTGAGTTTTTCAAATCTGGTTGGAAGTTAAAAGTAATTGTTGCTTTAAACTTATTATTTTTAAAATCATAATTATCTTGTGTGATTTTAATATCTGAAATTTTTGAAGATAATGAATTTATTCCTAATGATTTTTCAGTTAAACCAAAATCAGCAAGGCCAGTTTGTTTAATTTCTTTATTTCCGATTTGTGAAGTTAGAGTTGTTGTAGGATTTAAATTAATTACTCTTTCTACTTCTAAAAGTGGTTTAGCTAATAAATTATCAATTGTTCCTTTTAAATTAATTCTTTTTGCTGATGCATTTGGAGTTGAAATAATTGAACTTCAATCTGCTTTACCAGTTAGTCTGTCAATTGTTCCTTTTTTAATTATTGCTGTAACATTAACGTTATCTTTAACGAATTTAACTGTTAAATCAAGCTGTGCATCTTTTGGATCTGTATTTGAATTTAAAGTTGTTGTTTTCTTTATTTCTGTTTCAATTTCTTGTGCAGTTAGATTTGCAAGAATATCATCTTCTTTTTGAGTCTCTCTTTTCGCCTTTGTACTAAATCCAGTTAATGTACCAGTTTTAGAAACTGCTGTTGAACCTGCATTTAAAACATTTGCGCTCGCTGTTCAAGCAATTGTTCCTGCATCATCATCCGCAGCACCCTTAGTTAATGTTACAGTTATATCATGACCACCAATTGCAACAATAACTGTTTGTGGAAATGGTGTGTACGCAGAAACTCTATCGGCATCCGTAAATGCTTTTGTAGCTTTAATAGAATTTTTGCCTTTGTACTAAATCCAGTTAATGTACCAGTTTTAGAAACTGCTGCTGAACCTGCATTTAAAACATTTGCGCTCGCTGTTCAAGCAATTGTTCCTGCATTATCACTAACAACACCTTTTGTAAGTGTTGCAACAATATTAATTCCACCAATTACAACAGTAACTGTTTGTGGGAACGGTGTATAAGCAGAGGCATTAATTGTATTTGTAAATTTTTGCCTTTGTACTAAATCCAGTTAATGTACCAGTTTTAGAAACTGCTGCTGAACCTGCATTTAAAACATTTGCGCTCGCTGTTCAAGCAATTGTTCCCGCATCATCGTCCGCAGCACCTTTAGTTAATGTTACAGTTATATCATGACCATCAATCGCAACAATAACTGTTCGCGGAAATGGTGCGTACGCAGAAACTCTGCTTTTGTAGCTTTAATAGAATCATTTATTAAAGCAGGTGTAAGTTTAGCAAGAGCTGCATCCGCATCTCTTTTTGCCTTTGTACTAAATCCAGTTAAAGAACCCTTCAATGTACCTGACTCTCCATTTGGTGAAGCAAGTGTTGCTGTTCATGTTATTTCACCTTTTGTTGTATCAACTGCTTCAGGAGTTAATTTAACGGTAATGTGAATGTCATTTTTTACTATTTGAATTTCTTTGGCGAAATTATCATCTTTATAACTTTGTGAATCAGTTGTGATATCAAATGCCTTCTTTGCTTTTATAACTTTATTAATGTCCGATTCATTAACTGCTGTTATAGCCTCTTTTTCCTTAGCTTTTAAAGCTACTTGTTTTTTAGCATCTTCAGATTTTTTATCGTCATTTGTTGAATCTGTTGAACCACAAGCCACAGCAGTTGAAGCTGTTAAAGCTGTAACCAATGTTATATTAGTTGCTAATAATACTTTTTTCTTCATGTTCCCTCTTTCTTTTTTAATTAAACCTAAGTCAATATTTTTATATCAATATATAGTATAAATGTTTGTTATTTTTAATGTGTAAAATACAACCTAATTATGCAAGAAAGGAATGTAATTAGTTTTTTGAGTTATTAGTTATTTATTTGAATAATTTGTACTATTTTTATTTCAAAAACTATTGTCTTGTAGTTTTTAATAACTAAAAATTATGTTTTTTGCATTACTCCATAAGATTTTGAGCATGTATTTATATATGAAAAAATGCATTTAGTGCTTGTCTTTAATCTTAAAAATAACATAAAAAAAGTATGATGGATTAACTCCATGGTTATCATCAATAAAAAAATGCATTTTATCTCTCTAAAATAAACACCTATTTTTAATTAATCCATAAAATGAGTAAATAAAAAAACCATACAGTAGGTTGTTGTAAATTAGGGTTTAAATAATGATCTTAAAAGATCAATAATTCAAAACACGATTCTCACTATTAATTTATTGTTGTCAATAAAGTATGCGCCAAGAGAAAATAATGTTCTAACAAGAAACATTAAACGAATGCTTTCGATTTCTTTGCTATCAAGTTCAGAGTCAATTAGTAAAATCATAACTCTTTTTCAAATTGTTGTTGTTCTGATGATATCTGCAATAGTATGAGAGGCAAATAATACGCCTACAGACGTCCCTATTCAAACCCAGTTGACATTATCTTTTATATTAGCATTTGAATAATCCTTTTTAGATACAAGTAAGAAAACAATAAACAGGATGTAACCAATAGTTTTAATAATTAAAGGTATTCAAAATAGTCTTCAAAGATCCTTGCTTTTATTAATTACAGCGGAGGTAACATAAGCTTGCTTTGAGGCCTCCATTAATGCTCAAATTGATTTTTTATTTGAGGTTCATGGTCTTAGCTTATGCACATTCTCTCTTTTATTATAATTTCAAAACTTAACATAAAAGAATGTGTTTTTAATTTCAACTTGTACGTTTGTTTTTTTAAAAATGTACTTGGACATTTCATATCCAGTATAGTTTTTTGAATTTTTTCTTTTAATTTGGGAATGAAAGAATCAAACTATTAATAGTGTTAATAATGTCATTAAGGTTATAAGTAAAAAGATACCAATAATTAAACTGGTTGTTCCGGCCGTACCATTTAATTGATTGCTATTAGTTTTATTATTCATATAGCCTCCTCATTTTAATTGCAAACTATGTTAAATTTGCAATTGTAAATCACCTGAAAAATGTTCAAATCATCATTTTTTTTATTTTGTAAAACTAAATTAGAAATATTAAAGAATATATTTGTGCTTATTTTAATATGCTATTATAAGTTATTAAAATAACGGACCAAAAGATTCTTAATTATTTATGTGCGATATTTGCTTGTACCACTTGCATAATCATTATATGGATATTTTATTATCTAACTTAATATAAGAAACCTCTTATCGATTGTAACTTAGCTTTTTTTAAAGAACTTCAATTATGTATTTCTATTTTTTTAACCATTAGACTATTCTCATCATAATTAAATATAGTATGAAGACTAAACACCCAACCTTGGGTAAGTCCATTACCTCTATATACTATAGAACCACCCGTTCTATTCTTTTCAGGAGAAAAAGATATAACTTGAGGAAGTCTTATGCCATGTTCTGGTGTCAATGTAATATCAATTTTGGCATAGGCATTTATTGGATTTTTTAGATAAATTTTATTATTTAATATTTGTGGGCCTTGGTTGTAAAGGGTTTCATATTCCGAAACAACATTGGTTGAGTTACCATTATTGCAAGATTTCATTTTTTTCACTAGTTTTTCCAGTCTAAAAATCCTTGCTTCATGATTATTAACTCTTTCAACTATTTTATTTAAATCATTTAAAATATTTGCAATACTATCTGCAGCAGCATAAATAGAATTACCATATTCTAAAATTAACGATTTATTATCGGAAATCTTTTTTTCTATTGTTGATAGATCAATATGATTAATAATAGAGAGAATATTTTGCAATGAACTTTCACTAGCACTAATTCTATTGGCAATTGAATCAGTTCGATTACTTAAACCAGCTAAATTTGATTTTAAATTAATGATATCATTTTGACTTTGAACAAACTTATCATACATCTCAGATTGTATTGTTTCAAGATTTGAAATGTCTTCTTCTGTTGAGTTTATATCACTCTTAATTTTCAAATTGTTTTTAATAATATTATTAATTTTTATTGAAAGAGTTGAGTCTATTGTTTTTAATTCTTCTAAAACATCATTAACACTAGATATGTCCTCATCAACTTTATCGGAAATAAATTCAATGTCAGCAGCCATTTTTGTAAATTTATCAGTTAAGCTATCTACCTTTTCAATTTGAGAAGCTTTTGATTTATCGAACTCTTTTATATGTTTATTAAGTTCTACTTTTTTATTAGAAATATTATTGGAAAGATTTAGCAAATCATTTTTTAATGATTCAATTATTTTTCTAGTTTTGGTATTATTTGAACTTAAAAGACTTATTGAATTCTTATTAGTTGAAATATTTTTTAATAAATTGTCTATTTGTTTATCAATATTTTGTGAAAAGTCTAAATAATCTTTCTTGAACTTATTATTTAATTTTTGCATATCAACAGATATATTATTTTTTATTACTTCAATAGATTTTTTGATGTTATCTATTTTTGCATCTAATTCTTTACTTGTGGAAGCAAAAATAGAGTTATCAATCTTATTGTTTAAAACTTCTTTGAAGAAATTTAAATCATGTTCCCCAACTACTCCGAGTTTTATATCTTTGGTAAAATTTGACATATTTTTAATATATTCTTGTAATTGTGTTTTGATAAATTCAACTTCTGCCTTATTTGGGATATTATCCAATTTACTAGACACATTTTTCATTACCTTATCAAGTTCATTATTAAGAATACCTATAACCTCAGTCTTAAGGTTTTTATTTCCTTTACTCGACTCATTCTTAAGTTCACTCATAATTGCTTTTTCAAATTCTTCAAAACTTTTATATGTGGGATGATCATTCCCAGGCAACTTTTCAATTTTTTCAAAAATACCTTGCATGAGATCATTTACATTTCGTTCCCCAATAATCTCTTGTCCAGGAGATTTGGCCTCATTTTTATTAATATTTTCAATAGCTACATAAGTTCCTATTCCGGCACCAGCACCAATTACTGCAGATCCTGCAAAAGCAAGGCTACCAAATAATCACTTTTTCATAATATCACCTCACTTAATTATATCATTTTGAACTAAAAATTTCTATATGTGGGAGCATTTCAATTGGTATTAAAAATATAAAAAATCAAGCAATAGAACCATTTTTTAAGGTTTTAGTTGTAAAAAATAATGTTTTAAAATATTAAAAAACAACCAAATATTTACTTGAATGCTTTTTTTGATATATTAAATTATTTATTATGTTATCTATAAATTCAAAATATAAAACAATAAAGTTTTTTTAGTTGCTCTATTAGAATATTTATTTTGTGAGGCTATTAAAATGCTAAATTAAAAGGCCAAATGGCCTTTAGTAGCCTAAAACTACATTTATTTAGTTAATTATAATAGCATTTTAATCTATACACCAATTACTCTACTATGTTATTTTGATCTTTTTTGTTAAAGATTATTGATTTTATTTATTGTATCTTCAGTTTCCCTGATTTTTTGTTTTATATTTTTAGTTACCTTGCTTCAATCCGTTATTTTTTTATTCATTACCTTTGTGCCGAATATTTTATCCACCGCTTCTAGTTTTGTTATTTTATTATCAATAGCATAAGCTTCTATTAATGGATCATTTTTACTTCCTACAATATCATTTAATTCCGACTTAGTTGAATTTATTGAATTGTTGATAGTTTTAAAGCCATTTTTTAAGTAATCTACTGATAATGATAAAGCAACATTATTTTGAGCAAATTGCACTTCGGTTTTAATTAAAATTCGACTTCATAGCAACTTAAAAGTCTCAATTAATGGTTGTACATCTTTATTTAAGGTTAAACTATGTTTTTTTGGATTTTTTGTTTTATCTGTATAAGTTATTTTAATTGGTATTACTTTGATTTGTTCCATAAGTGGCACAAGTTTACCTAAAAGTAGCTCTTTAATTTTAAAAAGACTTGAGTTAATTTCCTTTTCATTTTTATTTTTTATTGCTTTATCAAGTTCTTTAGTTGAAATAGAAACACTTGCTTGTTTTCAAATATCATATTCTTCAGGTGTTAAATATTTTTTAAACAAATCCGTTTTAATTTGTTTATTAAAGCCAACTCATTCATCATTCTTGTAATCTTTGCCTATGTTTAATGTATTTGGTGATTGTACAATTTTAAATGTTTTTTCTACAACTGGTTTTCCTTTAACTGTGAAGTTAATTTTTGGGGTTTCATCATTACCAATTGTATTCCCATCATTGCCGCTAATTTCTTCGGCACTCAAATTTGGTGTTCCACAAGAAACAGCTACAATAATTGGCAACGCAACAATTGATGCTGCTGCGATCGATCCTAATTTAATAGTTCTTTTCATAAATAATCTCCTTTTAAGTAATTGAATTATACTTTCTATTAATTATGGTTTGTTAGGTGTTATTAAAAAATATCAAAGTAAATTTTATAAAAAAAGAAGTAAAAGTAATGTAATAATTATTTATCAATAACACGCAATTTTAAATAATCTAATTAAATTTATATTCGTCTAAATTTAACAAAAAAACAAAATTTATTCCAAAAATAGAAATATCAATTTGCAAAGAATATTTACTCTACATACTAAATTTATAATGAATTCAATAAAGGGTGATAATATGATTAGTAATGAAGGAAAAAAAGAAGGGGAACATGCACAACCTAAACTTTTAAAAGAAGATTAAGCATTAAATCAAAAAATAAAAGAGATACTGATTTAAGGATTGATTTAGATCTTTCGAGTGAAAATACACGAGATATAGATATAATTTTAGCTGATTTATTCTTATATAATAAAATAGATGAAACATTAAAATGTGGACCAAAATTCAAGGAAGTGTTGAGTATATTTGTTGGCCCACCTAAAGATGAATAACCTATAAGAGATTTTTCGAATGTAACTGATTTAGAAATTATTAACGCGAAAGAATATTGAAATAGTTTCCGTAAAAAAAATTATCAAAAGAATTTTTACAATAAAAACTATAACCTTTAGTTTTCCCAACGGAGACACTTTAACATTTGATACAACTGATGAATTACTTAATTTTGAAAAACAATTCTTTAAAGAAATGCTTGGTACAGTAGTTGAATCATGAAATAATTTAGAAAATGTAAAAAAAGATATAGAAGTAATAAGGGTATCAAGTAGGGATGATGAAAACACCATTAAAAAAAACAAGTGGAATCTAATTTTAAAAATATAAAGAATGCAAAGACTCATAACAAAATTTAATCCCTATAAGTTTCAAGACATCAAAACATTAGTGTTGTATTATGATAAAAAAATGAAATGCATTGAAGGCGCTAGAAACCACATCGAAATATCGGTGTGGTGTTTTATTATTTAAATATTTTAAATTCTAATATTATGAAATCAATATTTATAATTTTTTAATAATTTAATTAAACTTTTGTTATTTTTGGTAAATTTGGAAGTGATAAACAAATTATCTTTTAAAAATAGATAAATGATATTTTTGTAGTTTGTTAGTTAACGGGTTTACCTTGGGTGAAATTGTTTGTATCATACCACCTTTATAAACCCTTTAATTTTTTAATTATCATGAAAAACTTTCGGGTACTTTTTGGACTTTTTTTATACTCTCTTAATATCTTTATTAGATTAATATTTAAAATAAATAACTTGACCCTCTTATTTTATTTTTAATAAGTTTTATTTCTATCAATCTTTAAAATTTCAATTGATTATTCAACACTTTTAATGTCCTTTTTTGGCATATTTAGCAATTTTATATTTTTATTTTTTGATATATAGTTAATATTTTTTGATAAATTTTTCTATCATTGGACCAAAATTAACGACACCTATCTCCTTTGATCTATCTTTTCTTTTATAAGTTTTGTATTTATTATTTTTTGCTTATTTTTAGTTGAGAAATAATATTCCTATTCTTCTTAATGCAATGTTATTTTTATTAGCTCTGTCTCTATATTTATCTAAATGGTTATAACAAAACTCAAAAGTGTATTATCCTTTATTTATCACACTATTTAATTGTTTCAAAGATTATAACTTCTTTTTAAATTTATATTATTTGATAAGAATATATTATTTTCAGAGTTGTGTCTTATTTTTTTATTTTAATACACATCAACACAGCCTAAATCATGAAATTTATTTGTCTAAATTTAGTTTATTTTTTAAATTTTTGCACAATTTTATAACCGATTTTAAAAATATATTTATAAGTAAATGCTATGTAAAGATCTCATTTCTTTTATATAAAATATTTAATAATTAATATGTAGGCAATTTTGTAAAATACACAATATTTAGCCTATTAAAAATTAAAAGACGAAGTAGATGCTTGCTTTTACATCATTTGTTAATAATGTTAATAAATGAAGCAAAAAGTTATTAGATTCTAGTTCTGATCATTGTTAAATTATTTTAACGGTCTCAAAACTAGGATTTCTATATCCTTGTTTTATTTTTGAAATTAAATAATAATTTGGGGTAATAAGTTAAGCGTTAGTAAAACTTTGTGAAAGGAAATTAAAATTATGAAAAAACAAAAAAGAATTGCAATTAGTATCGCTTCATCGCTAATGGTTGCAACGCCAATAATTGCCGCATCATGTGGTAGTACAAGCAAAAAGGATGAACAAAAAATCCACTCAATATATAACCAAGGCCGCAGAACGCTTCTATTATTTAGGGATAAAAGTAAGGCTAGTAAAGAGCAAAGGAGAATATGGGACTTAAGTGTTCAAGCCGTATCTTTAGCTTATAATTCAAATTATTCGCCATTAATTGCAAGTATAATTGATAAAACGGTAGAGCAATCATCACTTGTTGTTCAAGGTCCTGATGGAAAGAAAAAAGAGGTTAATAAAAAAATATCTAAATCAAGTTTTGGTACTGTGTCTTCAATTTCAACTTCTAAAAAAACTTTTGATAATTATTCTGAATTAGTTAAAAATTTATCTAGTGAAAAAACAAAAGAATTTACCTTCAAAGTAAAACCTGGTATTCATTATGTAAATTCAAAAGGAGAAGTTACGAAATATAACTATAAAGCTATAGATCTATTTTATGGGTATATAAGAGGTATTTATAATAATGCTGAAGTTCGTAAACAAGGAACAATAAATGGAAAAAATAAAATAACTCCGCTTGAAGATGCATATATGAAAAAGGTTAAAAATTCGACAGAATTTTATCAAAACGGAAAATTAAATTCAAGAGGTTATGACAATGGTAACGTATATTTAAATAATTTGTTTGGTATTGACATAAAAGCAACGATTGATGCAAATACAGGTACGAATTTTGATGAAAATAAATTTACTATTAAATTTCAATCTCCTCAAGATGCGGCTATATTAGATAACTTTTTTACACGTTCACAATTTTTCCATCCTGTATCATCTGAAAAGATTCTTGAACTTAATGGTGGATATAAAAATTTCGATAAACCTGGTAAATTTACTCAAATACTCGAATATGGTAAGCTGATAAGAAAAAATGAAAAAGTTGATCTTTCAGATTTATTAACAATTGGTAAATTTTATTTAGCCAATTATGACCGTGATACTCAAAGTGATGGTATTGTAATTAAGAAAAATGAACATTCTTATGACGAAAAATATAATAAAAATAATAGAACTTTGAAAAAAATTCAAACTATTTATTATGACCCAAAGGATGCAGATGCTTTCAATCAAGAGAGAAAGAAAAGATTTTTGGAAGATAATTCTGAGTCGCTACTTTTTGCAAATGTTAAAGAAAACTCTACTTTAATGGAAGAAATAAAGTCAAAAGGTTATGGTGAACAAAGACGTTCGTTTGAAAAGTCTTTAATTAATTCAGTTGTAATGAATCCCTGGTATATGGTTTCAACAGGTAATAAAGATGCATTACTGGATGACAATACTTCAAAATTATTATTTGGAACAACAACAAAAGATGCACAAATGAATCCTGAGGCTGATGATGAATATTTTTCAGGAAGAGGAAGAATATTTAGATCGCTACTAAATTCATCCATTAATTTATTCGGTATTTCAAATCAATGATTACCGGGTTCTAGTCTTTCTAAAGTCGCTAATTATTATGAACCTGGTCTAAATTTTAGTACAGGACAAACATTATTAGGAGCAGAAGAAAAATATCCAAGATTAGGCATTGAACATGGAATTGCCACTGATGTTGAACAAATGCAATATTTTATTAAAAATAATTCAAAAGAAAAAGATGTGTTCTTAAAGCCAACAGAAAAAAAATATGAAGCTGTTAGAGCTGGATGGAAAAATTTTATTAATAATTCTAAGCAAAAATTAGGTATAAAAGGCGATTTTGTATTCCCACTCTATGACTATAGAGGAACTGATGTAAAAGAAACGCCTGCAACTACCAATGCATATAATACAATTATAAAACAATTAAATTTAGTGACAAAAGGTCTGGGAATAACATTTAAAAAATTTGTACCTAAAAATGATAAAAATACAAATGCAATTAATAAATTTTTGACTGCACCAGTTGTTTACGTTGGTGCAGGAGCTGATTATGATTCAAGTATTTCACTAACTCAACAATTACTCAGTGCATATTACGGTTATGCATTAATGCCATATCTTGTAAGAAAAGCCTTACAATCTAAGGATAATAGTGTTCCAACATTTCTAGAAAATAATCAAAATGATTGGAATATTGATGGTAAAGTTTCGATCAAGGATTTTATTGATTATTTAAAAGTAAATAAAGATCAATATAAACATGCATTAAATCTTGGTGCATTAAATAAATTTACACTTAAAGATTGAATTTCATATAGATCCGGTGGAAACTTTAATAATGAGGACGTTAAATTAACTGTCAATGAAATAGATAGTGCAGCACAAAAATTCTTCTTTAGCATTGTAGGGAATGAAAAATCAGCAGTCAAATGAACAAGGTTATTAGGCGATTATTCAATGGCAGATAAATTATCTATCGGTTATAAAGCATACGCTTCTTTAGGTTCTAAACCAAATTCAACTATGCAAACAAATACAATATATACTGCGCCTTGATTACATCTTGCAAGTAATGCAATTGGTGAAACAATGAATCTTTTAGATACATATGTTGATTTAGAATAGAGGTGATTTAAATTTTAAAATATATTTTAAAAAGATTTGTTTTAGCATTTTTTGCTTTTATTTTAGCATTGATTTTTACATTCTTTTTATTAAGAATGGTTAATAAAGAACCAACCGCTATATCAGCTGAAATTGCTAAAATACAATCAAGTAAGAACCCTCCTCCCTATAATGAAATTAAAGATTTTATTTACAACAAGTACGATTATCATCCTGATTGAAATGCTTTTAAAGCGTTTGGGGTATATATTTCTAAAATATTTAAAGGTGATTTCGGATATTATTATCAAAATAATGCAATTCCCATTCAAGAGCAATTTTCAAAACCACTAAAATACACATTTTTAGTTTCCGGAATTGGATTTGTTTTTGGAACAATATTGGGGCTTATTTTTGGAATTATTGCAGGATACAAAAGAGGGAAATGGCCAGATATCGTTTTAAATGTTTTCACAATATTGTTTGTAGCAATACCCTCTTTCATATTAGCTTCCATACTTGTTTTGTTAATTAATAAAACAAGTTGGCCCACACAATTCTTATCCCCAAAACAAGCTGGAGGAGAATGAGAAATGATGAAAACATTATTATTACCAATAATTATAGTGACGGTAACATCCTTTGCAACAATAACTTATTATGTTCGTAATGAAGTTGTTGAAGTGTTAAAAAGCGATTATGTTTTAACGGCAAGAGCAAAAGGATTGAGAGAAAGTACAATTTTTATTAAACATGTTTTAAAAAATATTTCCATACCAGCAGTGACAATTATTCTACCAAGATTTGTGTTCATAATGACGGGTTCAATGATTATAGAAATATTTTTTGGAGTACCTGGAACCGCGCACATATTTGGTCTTGCTGTTGTTTATTATGAATATAACGTGATTATGTTTTCTGTTATATTCTTCTCAGGTCTGTCGCTAATCATTAATATTGTTGTAGATGTTATCTACACATTATTAGATCCAAGAATTAAAATTGCAAGTAAAAGTAACTTCACATTATGAAAAAGAATTAAAAATATAAGAAAAAGAATTAAAAATTCTAGTACTTAAAGGAAGGACGTAATTTATGAATAAAATAGAAACATTAAATGGTGAAATTACTCTATCAAAAATGAACAACAATTGATTTAAATTAATTAGTTTAGAAGAATATGAAGAAAAAGCAAATAAAGATATACCTTATGGTAAAGCGAGCAAAGTATGGAAAGATGTTTTCAAAAGGTTTTTTAAAAATAAATGAAATATTATCTTTTTATTAATTTTATTATTAGTTGTTATTTTTGTTATATTTGGTGGATTTTTTATTAAACATCCTAGTGATAAACCTGTTTCAAAGTCTTCAGTAACCTATTTAAGATTTATGAAACCTGGTTTTGCTTCACATACAAAAACTGTATCTGGTTCACTTTCATATATACAATCAAATGTTGATGGAAGTATAAAATATATACCGCCGACAAATGGTGCTAAGTTTGGCACGTTGCAAGGTGATAATGGGATTATTACCTCCTCTATTTTTAATAATATTAATCCCACAAAAACCTTTTGAACAATAACGTATAAAAATCCTAACTTTATTTCAACTCCACTTGGAACCGATTCAATTGGTACTTCGGTTTTTGCAAGATTAATAGTATCATCAAGATTTTCAATTGGTTTAGCTATATCTGTAACACTTGTTGAATCTATCATCGGAACAATTATTGGTATTTACTTAGGTTATAATGTTGGCAAATGATTGGATACTTATTTTATGAGAATAATTGAAATATTCATATCTATACCTGCATTATTAATGGTTACTATATTTGTTATGTTATTAGGTAGAAGTTTTACCCCTCTGTTTTTCGCTTTAATTCTAATTGGATGAACGGGTCCTGTATTTGTTGCAAGAATGTTTACTATAAAGGTTAAAGATTTGGAGTTTATAAATGTTTCAAGGTCAATTGGATCATCAAGAAGACAAATAATTTATAGACATATTTTACCAAGTGTCCTTAGTAGAATTATTGTTTCATTTGTTCATAGAATTCCATCTGTGATATTTATTGAGGCTGTTTTAGTTTTCCTAGGAATTAAAATTGGTGGAGAAGCACAAAATACCCTTGGAAATATGCTTGAACAATCCCGTACTATTGAAGCAATTACTGCTAATCCTTGATTTTTAATTTCAACAGTTTCAGTCGTGTTATTATTTACGCTTTCATTGCAGATACTTGCGAATGGATTGCGTGATGCTTTGGATTCAAAAGTGAGTTCATAATGTTGAAAAAAAATTATATTGAATTTGCAGAAAAACAAAATTTTAAAATTAGCTCTTCACTTTCTAAAAGTGATTATGAGTATTCATTGATTGTTGAAAGTAAAAGAAAATTTAACACAGAGACAGAACTCCAAGATATTTATTTTATTTTGGATATATTAAAAGTCAATTACAATAAAAATCAAGCCAAAAAAGAATTATTGAATTTACTTAAAGGGCAAATTATTAATGAAGAAGAGAGTGTAAGTAACAACATAAGCCAACTTACAGATTTTAAAAAAACACCTAAAAAAGAAACAATTGTTTCTGTTGAAAATTTAACTGTTTCATTTAAAAATGCGAATAATAGGAAACAAAATGTAAATGTCATAAGAGGTGTAACGCTCAAAGTTAGTCGTGGTGAAATAGTTGGTTTAATAGGGGAGTCTGGTTCGGGTAAATCAGTTACTGCTAAAACATTTATTGGTATGAATGTAAACTCTATTACAAAAGCCGATTCATTAATTATTTCTAATATACAAATGGTTGTGCCAAATACAAAAAAAGTTTATAAAAGAAATTCTAAATGAAGGAATATTAGAGGTCGCAAGGTATCGTATATACCTCAAAATCCAATGACATCACTAAATCCAACTATGAAAATTTATAAGCAAATTTTAGAAGTAATGAATTTATGTGACAGATATAAGAGAATGAATAGAAAAGAAAAAATAAAAGAAATTATTGAATTGCTTGAAAAATTTGGTATTTCAAATTCGAAAGAAAGAATAAAACTTTATCCACATGAGTTTTCAGGTGGCATGAGGCAAAGAGTAGTTATTGCAATGTCAGTTATTGCAAGGCCTGATATTATTATTGCGGATGAACCAACAACGGCCCTTGACCCAACTATTCAAGCCTCTGTACTAAGTCTATTTAAAATAATTGCAAAGGAATATAATATTGCAATAATATTTGTTTCCCACGATATATCTGTAATATCAACATTATGTGATCATGTTAATGTTTTTTATGCAGGGAGAATTGTTGAAACAGCCCCTAAATATGAGCTTTTTACAAATGCAAAACATCCATATACATGAGCTCTTTTGTCATCAATGCCACAATCTAATAATGGAGAAAGCGAACTATTTACTTTAGATGGATCACCCCCCAACTTCTCTTCTTTACCTGCTGGAGACCCATTTTCTGTAAGGAATAAGTATGCATTAGAGGCAGATTTTAAAGAAGAACCCCCACTAATAAGAGTTCCAGGTAGTATAGATCATTATGCGGCAACTTGATTATTGCATCCTAAGTCTCCAAAAGTTAAACCGCCAAATCAAGTAGATGTTATAGCAAAACAAGTTAAGGAGGATTTTAAAAATGAAAAACAATAAAATTTTAGAAGTTAAAAATTTAAGTAAAGTTTTTTCACAGAAAGGCTCCTTGCTAGTTGCTGTTGATAATGTTAGTTTCGATTTAGAAAAAGGCGAAACAATTGGTTTAATAGGCGAGTCTGGTTCAGGTAAAACTACAATTGGTAGAACAATTATAAAATTGCACAACCCTTCCTCAGGGCGTATTTTAATAAATAAGACAGATGTTGCCGGAAAAAAAATAACCAAAGAAGAAGAAAAAATTTTAAGAACAAACATTCAAATGATTTTTCAAGATCCCTATTCTTCATTAAACGAACAAAAAAATATTATGAATATTGTTTCTGAGCCTATAAAAGTTTTAAAACTTGATAAAAAATATATTAATGATTTATATCAGGAAAGTGAAAAAGTATATAAATTTTTTGGATTTACATTGATTGATTATTTTTATGAAAAAATGTTTGAATTCAGAAAATTTGCAAATAATATCGCTAACAATACATATAAAAAAAAATAAATAATTTAGAGGTGATTACTTTTAATCAAAATAAAAAAGAAGAAAATTTGAAATTATTATTGTCAAATTATTTTAAGTTAAAACAGAAAGCTAATTTTGATATTATCAATAAAATGTTGTCAATATCTAATGATGTATTTATTTTGTGGCGCGAGTGTCAAGCAAAGATTAAAAAAGGTGATTTAGATTTAGAACTTGAAAAAAAATTACTTAATTCCATGCTTGAATATAAAAATGCATTGGATAATTCTAAATTTTCTAAAAAATACATAAAATTAAAAAAAGAGGTTGAAGATATTAAAAAAGAAAAACAATCTTTTGAAGAATTTGTTAATAAAATTAAGTATTCTTCACAAAAAAATATTAAAAATGTTATTTTAGAATGAGAAAATAATAGAAGAATAAAACTTCTTAATAGCAAAAAAACTCAAACATTTAGCGATTATAATTTTGTGTATTTAGATTATTTGATAGTTAGAAAAATTTGTTATATTTTAAAAGCACTTAAAAATTCTAATGTTTTATTTGATGGAAATATTTCGGAAAAAACAGAAAAACTCTACAATTCACTAAAAGAGGAATTGAAAGATAAGTTTGAAGAATTTAAAAATATAAATAATAAATCTATAAAATCTGAAATCAAAGATATTGAAAACATTGATGAAAAAGTTAATTATATCTGCACTAATTTTAAAAATAATTTTCTTCTTAAGGAAAATAATACTGAATATATTTATAATGTTTTTTTAGAAAAACACTCAACTTTAAATATTTCTAATTTGCAAGAATTAAAAAAATTGTTGGAAATTAAAATAAGGGATAGAGATCTTGAAAAGAATAAAAATGTAGAAACATTAATTTCTGAAGAAGAACTTCAAAAATTTAAGGAGAAGTATGAAGCAGCGGAGAAAGCCGATCAAGATGATTTAACAAATTTCAAAATTGAACATAATTTAAAAATTCAACTTATAGAACAAGAAAGAACCAACATTTTAACGGAACAGAATAAGCTACTAGATAAAAATAGAATAAAATCTAAAAATCTTTTTTCAAGTAGACTTAATGAATTATTTAATTTAAAATTAAATAATAATTTTAAGGAGAATGTCTTATTTAAAAAACATGCTCTAAAAGAAATGAAAATAATGGAAAAAAATAATGCATCTTTAGAAAAAGAAATGAATAAAATTCAAAAAGATTTAAATGTAATTAAAGCATTTATTACGAAAAGTAATAATGTAAAATTAAAAATCAAAAAAAATGCTTGTTAGAAATAAAGTTTTTAAAGCTTTAGAAGATTCTGGTTTAACAAAAGCACATGCATTTAGATATCCACATGAATTTTCAGGTGGAATGAGACAAAGAGTCGGTATTGCAAGAGCAATCATTACCGAGCCTAAAATAATTATTGCTGATGAACCGATTGCTGCTCTTGATCTCTCAATTCAAGCACAGATTATTAATATGTTAAAAAATTTACAAAAAAGATACAACATGTCAATGATATTCATTGCACATGATTTATCAATGGTTAGATATATTTCTGATAAAATATTAATTATTCATTTAGGTAAAATTGTTGAACACGGAAAAACTGAAGAAATTTTTAAAAATCCAATTCACCCTTATACAAAAAATCTTCTTTCATCTATGCCAGACATTTCAAAAATTTCAAAAGGATTTCAAGATGAAAATTTTGAACCAAAATATTTAGAGAAATACTCTTCAATTAATGTTCCAAAATATTATGATATTACAGAAACACACAAAGTTTTAGCTGACAAAGAACAAATTAAGAAGTGAAAAAATGAAATTAACACAAAAAAATAAACAATTTATAATAGGCCTATCACTATCACTAATTTTGTTATTATCATTCATTACTGCTATGATAGTTGGTAAGTATAAGTATACTGATACTTTAGTAGCACTATCCGTTGGTCAATTATGCATTGCAATTATGTGAATGATTATTAGAGTAGGTTTATTTTCTACAAGTTCACTTGGTATGCGTAGATATACGAAAAGTCATTTACACAAAAAACATGAAAAAATTGGAGTTTATAATGAAACAAAAAAATCACAAATAAAAGTTAATGAATATAATTCAACCAATGACATTGAAGAAAATTCAAGTTATAAATCCAAAATCGGTATTTATACAATGTTTATTATTGGATTTATTGAATTACTAATATCCATTATTGTTATATTCGCATAAAAAATTGTCAACTTAGTTTGCTCAAGCTAAAGTATAATGCTTGCCTTAATGACGGAAAAAATTCTGGTTACAATTGTAGCTGGATTTTTTATAAATTTTAAAGAGAATTTTTCAGGTGAAGGGATGAATTGTATAATTTTATTTTTCATTTATTGCTGCTATTCTTATGTTGTAATTTTATCTTGATAAAAAAGTGCGCGGCAAAAATAAAGGTGGAAAATGATCGTGATTTTTATTTGATCCTTTTTAGTAAAGTTCGAATAGAATTGAAAGTTAAACATATATAATGTTTTAATTTCTAGTTGATATATTTTGTTTTTTAGTTTTATCATTAATTACTAAATAAATATTTTTAGATAGTGATTTCATATTTTGGAAACTCTTATTTTCAATATTATTTGTAGTATAAATTAGATTTCATACCAAGATTTCGATAATATAAAAAGAAAAATGATTAAGGAAGAAAAAGGACAAGAATGACTAAATTTTGAAAAAGAAATTAGTGGCCACTTAATTGGAGGGTGTCTAGATACAATTGTTCAAATTAAAGAAGAAGATTTTTTCCCAAAAATAAATCATTGAAAAGATGCAGTAATTTTTCTGGAAACATCTGAATAAAAAATGTCGCCCTTAGAATTTAAGAAGGCGCTAAATATTTTGCATAATGAAATTAAAGTTTGTTTTGCAATAATATTTGGTAAATCAAAAGACGAAACATTTTTTAATGAATATCTAGAAATACTAAAAGAAACAATTGATAAGCCAATAATATTTAATGTAAATTTTGGGCATACTGCCCCGTTATATACAATCCCATATAGAGGGGAAATAAAATTAAAGTTTCCAAGTAAAAATATTTATATATCAAAATAATTTTTTTAACATGATTGATATAACACCCCCCGTCATATAAGTTGATATATTTCTCTTTCAAATCTTGAAATAATGATATCTTGGTGTTTTTATAAATAAACTTTTTCTTGAATTCATTTGAATCTCTTAAAAAAGAGGTTTAAAATAAAAGTCAAATAAATAATACGGTAATATAGTAAGCCTTGCATAAGTTTAATTTTCAAATGCTTATCTTATTTTTTCTCTCTAATAGAAATTCATACCGAACTCTTCTTGAAAGTGTTTGGTATTTTTTTAATTTCATTATTTTTTCAGTCAATTTTGTAAATATTTTTTCAGTTATTCTTAGATATTTACCAACAGATTTTTTTGTTCATCAATTTAATTGTATTTTTTAGTTTTCTCATAGACGTCACCTTTTTATATTATTTCAGAATGACGGTCACCGCTTTGCATTAGGGGTGGTGTTTATTGCTTTGTGCTAACGATTTTCATCAAAATTTATACAGGCTACTTTTATAATATATCTTAATAAAAAAAGTTCGATATTTAACTAAGAATTAAATACCGAACTTTTAAATTTATAAGATAATTTTTTATCGTTGAATTTTATAACTTTCTTTCATAAAATGCTCAATTTATTTTGTTTTTAAATAGGAGTATTGAAAATAAAAACAAAATTGGAATAATTGATACAATCCCATAAAATGCTCAATTTATTTTGTTTGCTAGCAAAATACCAATAATAGAAAAATGCTCAGAAACAAATTTTGCAGGATAGTCATTGACCAAACTTAATGTATTTATTGACAATATTATTTGTGTAATAATACCTATTAAAATAACACCAACTTTACGGTTTTTAACAAACAATGTAAAATAACATGAAAACATAAGTAGCGAATATATTGTTATTACGATATATGGGAAAAGCAATATGAGTTTGCTATCACTTTTTAAAAAATAATAGACTTCTGGAAGCAACGATAAAGTAACCAATAAAAGTATGATTGTTGTTGATACCAAAAGAATGGTTGAAAACTTTATTTTATAGAGAGCTCTGAAAATTATCATCTTACCATTAGAAAATAAAGAACAAATCATCAAAGAGAATAAAACTGGCACCATTGAAATTAATGAAATATAAACAATTAAATATTTAATGTCATGAATAAAACAATAAGACAATGAAATCACGAAAGCAAAAACCAGAATCAACACTGTAAACAGTGTAATGCAAAGACTTTTTTTATCCTTATAAATTATTTTTATTATTGTTTTAATTTTATTATTCATAAGATATCACCTTCTCTGAAAAAGATATTTTAATTGGTTTAAATCTTTCTATTATCTTAGCGTCCTTGTGTGAAATAAATATATATGAAATATTGTTGTTTTGTTGAAATTCATCAAGAGTTTCCAAAACTCATTTAAGCGATTTGGGGTCTAAGGAATTCTCTAATTCATCCAAGAATAATTTTCTAGGTTGAATCAACAATGCAATTATTAATTTAAATCGTTGCTTTTCTCCTGATGATAAATAAAGGTATGTTGTTTTAGATAAGTTTTTAAAATTTAATTTTTCAACTCAAAAATCATATGCATCACCAAAGTCATAACATTCATTGTATCAGTCTAAAGAAAAATCAAATTCACATTCTTGCATTAGAACATTAAATTCACCATTATTTCAATTAGTTTCAGAACCAATTAGACCTGATTTCATTTTAGCAAAAGTAGTCTTTCCAACTCCGTTTGCTCCGTGAATAACATAGTTTACTTTATCCTGGAAAATTATTTTATTTTTTATAATTTTACCATTCAATAATTTTATAGATTCACATTCATTCTTTTCAATAAATACTGAGTTTAAAACATTGAATATTATGTGTGTAATTATAGAGAATAATACATTTGAAAAAATAAATTGAATTTTTGTTGTTATCGAAAGTAAAAATAGAAAAATAATATTCTTACAAGTATATTTATCATTAACAATGATGCGTATATTAACAAAAACAATAGATGCTAAAATAATTGCACTAAATGAATCACAAACCGACTTGTTGTTAATTATTAATATTATAACCATTGAGAAAAACGATTCTTCTACTGTTGGATAAAAAATATTCTTTTGTAATTCTTTGAAACTTTTTTTAAACTTACCTAATGCTTTAAATTTAAATAAATAAATGAAGTAAGCAAATAAGAATAAAATAGAAATAATAATTACTCAATAATTACCTTTTAAAAATTTAAATTGGGCACCGTGATAATATTGTATAACGAACAAAAATGATAAAGAAACGATTACCAAAATAAAAGAAATCCTTTTTTTATTCATGAAAGAAATCAATAACATCACAATTGAAAGTACGCCTATTAGTGCAAACATTATATCACCTCTGCAATCTCAATTTTTCCTGATAATTTTTGCATTTCATTATCTTTAATTAATATCTTTTTATAGTCATCAAAAATTTCAAATAAAGATTGATCATGGGTTACAAAAACTTTAGTACACTGCTTTTTATGTTTTGAAATAAGCTTTAATAATATTAGGATTTTATCTTTACTTAATGATTTTTCTAACTCATCCATTAACAACATATCAAAGTCCCCAAATATTCCAATTAAAATGTTGGTTAGCTGTTTTTGTCCACCAGACAAATTACCTATTTTTTTATTTAAATCATCTCCAAAATGTTCTTTAATTAACTTCATCACCTTCTCTAAATCAGGTGCAATATTTTTATTATTCTGTATTACTCTTCTAATTATTTCTAGTGGATAATACCCATTGAAAACTCTTGTATTTTCTGTTTCTGGAGATAAATAAAATATATACCCATTACTTTGAGAGTATTGCTCATAAATGGCTTTTAATAAACAAGTTTTACCGGCTCCGTTTTCACCTATGATTATGGAATTTTCTAATTTTAAATTTATATTTTTAATTAGTAATCTATTGCCCACTGTTAACTCATTCATAGTAAATGATTTTACTGGATTCCGTTTGTCGGAAATAAATTTTTGTTTTCTGTATTGTTGCACATATAATAAACTCCCAATAAGACTCCACAATACAAGAGGAAGTATGTAATAAAGATGGAAAGTTCCACGCAACAAATTCAAGTAAATAACATTGATACTTAATAAGGGATTAATAAAGGATAATCCATAAAAAGTGCTCTTATTTTTCATAATTAATTCTGGTGAATATATAAATGATAGAATAATAAATAAAAGTGGCATAAATCCAGCAATCGTAGGTATTGTTAATTTTTTGCTCCTTGGATAATTACTTGAAACATTTGTTAAATAATACCAAAACATAGAAATTAAAGGCATTACCGGAATCAATGCCAAAATAAATAAACTAATCCCAATATTTTTAAATAACAATGATGTTACCAACACTAATGGAATACAGACAACAAAAGAAACTAAAAACAAGAAAGCCACTTCTACTTTAATCAAGTTCTTTTTGTAAAATCCTAGTGCTTTTAGTATAGAGAGATTGCTAAGTCAACCATATAAAGGTAGGAAAACCCTTGAGGAGTACATAAAGAAAATGGTTAATAATGTTGGAATCATAACAATTATGCTTTTATTGATAAAACCAGTTTTTGTCAAAAAGTAAGCATTTCTATTAGCTAGATAATAAATTCCCAAAAAAACTAAGATTTCAATTAGCGTACCAAAGAAAAGGTATTTTGCTTGTTTTAATGTGGTTTTAATTATAAAAAATATATTTTTAGATTTGATATCCATAACGACTTCCTTAATTGGACTATTGGTGTTTATATTACAAAGTACCTACAGCCAAGCTTTCCCGCAATTTAATATAAATATTGGTTTATATAATAATTATATTCCTCTTATTTATTGGATTCATGCTATTAAATCATATCTTTCTTATTTTAAGTGGTATTATTTATTCTATTATTTTTATCAATATACAATTTATAAAAGAAATACTAATAAAAATCATATAAAATGGCAAAATAAAAACTTGAACCACCAATTAAGACAAGTGATTGAAGAAATAGTTTTTTTATTGTAAAACAAAACATGCGGTTTCATTTTGTTCTCAACAATATGAAAAAATCTTATTATGGAATAATCAAATTTCGTGGCTGCATCAAGAGAGATATTTTAAAAAAACAAAGTCAGTAATATAGTCACTTCAAAATGTTTAATGCACTATTGTTAGTGGATAAAACTTTGCACAAACTCCCGTGTTGTAATTTAAAGTGTAACACCTTTATATTAATCTGTATGTTCTATAATACGTTCTTCAATTCTCCAGAAATGTAGAGTTTTTAACCAAAAATATTATTTAATTTCGCAAACATTAAGCCTTCATAATATTTAAAATTACTCTCTATCGCTTTTAAAAACTTTGCAATAGAAAATTTTGATGCACCAGGATGTACAATCGAATTGATTATTTCAATTATTGTTTCCTTGTGCATTTTTAAAAAGCTTGCAAATATAGGGAACATACTTTTTTGTTTTAAAATATTTTTGCTTCAAAATATGTTGTCGTATTTTGTTCTTGGAACAATTTTACCTTCAACATTTTTAACCACGTTAATATCAATTCTTTTGTTACAGTATTCAACATATTTCTTTTGAGAAGAAATAGCTCTACCAGCATCTAAATGCTCATAAATAGCTAGATAATCATACATATGTCTTGGCATTGTTTTTGCTTTATCAATTAAGATCCCAATTTCATTTGAATATGTTAATTCAACTAGCAAGGCTACTTTATCTGTATATGTTGAAAATGAATTTGCAACATTCATAGTAAAATGCGCTCCTTCAAAAGGTGCAATATTAGAGGAAATTGGTTTATGTCTTTTTCTTTCTGGATCTTGCAACTCTAATTTAATAGTGTTTGGTCTTATGACACTATTTAATTTTGAAACTTCAGCATTATTTTGAAAACTAATTAATATATCAGTTCCATTTAATTCAATCGTTTCAATTCAATCAAGCTTTTTTAAATCTGCAACTATTTCTTCTTTAATATTTTTTCGATTTATTTTTGTGTCATTTTTATCTTCTAAATAAAATGAAACATCAATATCTTCTGAAAATCTTTTAATAATGCCATGTGAAAGCGATAAAGATGTTCCACCTTTAAACACAACCTCATATTGTGAAAGTACTTCAAGGACTTTTTTAATTTTTTCTTCTTTTACTAAAAATGACTGTGGTAGTTCTTTATTCATTTTTGCCCCTTAGTTGTTTTAACACTTTCATTACACCAATAAATTTAAAGTCAAATGCTTTAGGTATAGCTTCTCACTCAAAAATCGAACCAGTCTTTGTTACATGGCCTGAATATCCTTTGTTGGTCTGCCCAAATTCTATATTTCTAAATTCATTGTTATTAATGATTGAATTTACTTTTATTTTTTTAAGGATATTTTGATAATCTTGTTCGTATCAATTCATTATTTGCTCAATTTCTTCGTTATATTCAATGAATACATCATATTCAATCTTATTCATTAATTCAATTAGTAAAAGCATTTTCTTTTGTTCTTCAGTTGTTAAACCTTCAACAAAATAATAATTATTTTGAGTAACTAGTTTTTCAATATGCCTTATATTTATTAAATTTGAAAATACAATATAACTACCGTTATAAAAAGCTTGATTAGAAAGATTTAGTTTTGTGGCTAGATAACGCCCAATAGGATAAAAGGATTCTGTCTCAGAATACGCTCTAACTAATTCTTCTTCATTATTAACTTCAAAAGGCAAATAAACTCCTCGAACATAAGAACTAAAATAATTCAATTGAGCTACTTGATTATCTAAAAGAATATTTCTGATCGCGGCGGGAGAATATTCTTTGTTGTATTCTTTTTTAATATATGCTTTTAACTCAGATAAACTTAATGGTTGATTTAAGTTGTAAAACTTGTATTTTTTGATCATTTCTTTTATTAACATAATATAATTTTATCATAATTAACTACTACTTATATAAGATATATAGTATACTATATATCTTATATAAGTAGTATAACAAAACACCTTTTTAATAATTAATCATAAAAATGCAAATATTAGTACTTAAAACACCATATTTTGCACTTTTTACTATAATTAACATATAAGCATTTAATTCTAAATTGTTGATTATGCAAATATAGAAGGATTGTGTTTTTAACCATATTAAATTTAAAAAAAGAACTTAGTGATCATTAAGTTCCTTTTTATTTTGTAAATAATATATGGGTATAGGCGTATGTTGGTCAATTAAGTTAAACTAAAAGCATTAATAATATATAAAAGATTTATTGTTGTTGTGCTTTATACAAAAGAATAAAGAACTAATTTATGTCCGTGGTAATGTATTAAATTTTGTGTAACTCCTATGTTGTAAAATTACAATAAAGGAGTTTTTATTATGAAAAACAAAAAAGACAAAACATTTCAAGAAGAAT